>SKVA01000235.1 GCA_007129695.1 Spirochaetaceae bacterium
CGCGTCGGGCTTCGTTACGTGCCCGTAGCCCCAGCGCTCGCGCTCGCCATCGCGGACGATCGTGCGGTAGTTCGTCGTGTACGCGCCCGGGATCACCATCGCGTCCCAATTATGACATTGGATCGACCAATCGGGCAATTCCGCTGGTACTCACATGATGGTACGATCCGGCAAATGCTCGGGTGAGCCCGGGCCGAGAGGGTAAAATGGACACGTTGAGATGGGGCATCATAGGCACCGGCGCGATCGCGCACGCGTTCGCGCACGGGCTCGCACAGACCGACTCGGGCGTGCTCGTCGCGGTCGGGTCACGAACCGCAGACAGCGCGAACCGGTTCGCCGATGAGTTCGGGATCGAGACCCGACACGGGTCGTACGAGGCGCTTATTACCGATCCTTTGGTGCGGGCGATCTACATATCCGTGCCGAACCCGATGCACGCCGAATGGGCGATCCGTGCGGCGGAAGCCGGCAAGCACGTGCTGTGCGAGAAGCCGGTCGCGCTCAACCACGGTCAGGCGATGGCGATGGTTGAGGCAGCCCGGGAGAACCGTGTCCTGTTCATGGAAGCGTTCATGTACCGGTGCCACCCGCAGACGTTGCGCCTCGTCGAGCTCCTTCGGGACGGCGTGATCGGTGAGGTGCGGATGGTTCGCGCGGCGTTCGGGTTCGGCGGAGGAGCGACGATCGATCCGTCGCGCAGGCTCTTCTCGCCGGCGCTTGGCGGTGGCGCGATCATGGACGTCGGCTGCTACCCGGTGTCGATGGCGCGGCTGGTGGCCGGCGCCGCTACCGGGGGCGACTTCGCGAACCCCGTGGAGGTCGTCGCAGCGGGCTGTCGCGGCGAAACCGATGTCGACGAGTGGGCAGCGGCGGTGCTGAAGTTCGACAGCGGTATCGTCGCGCAGGTCGCGACCGCGGTCCGCGCGTCGCTCGACAACAGTCTGGAGGTCTACGGCTCTGACGGACGGATCACTGTCCCCAATCCGTGGGTCGCGAACCGGAAGGATGCCGACATCGGCCGCGTCGTCGTCACCGTGAACGCAGAGACGACCGAACACGAGGTCCCGACCGATCGCACATCGTTTGCGTACGAAGCCGACGCATTCGCTGCGGCCGTTGCGGCCGGTAGAAACCATGTGGCGTACCCCGCGATGAGTCCTGACGATACGCTCGGCAACATCGCGGTGCTCGACCGGTGGCGCGAAGCGGTCGGTGTCGTTTTTCCCGACGAAACCGAATCAGCTGGTCGGCCTGCTCGCGGCCGACTCGCCGTGCGCAGCGACGCGAAGATGGAGTACGCCCGGATTCCCGGGGTCGACAAGCGGGTCAGCAAGATGATCTTCGGGTGCGACAACCAGCAGACCTTCGCCCACGGCGCCGCGGTCTGGGACGACTGGATCGAGCGCGGCGGCAACGCGTTTGACACGTCGTGGGTATACGGGCGCGGCACGCAGGAGCTACTTCTTGGGAAGTGGATCAAGGCCCGCGGCAATCGCGATGACGTGGTGGTCACGGTAAAGGGCGCGCACACGCCAAGGTGCCTGCCCGATCTCCTAACCGAAGACTTCCACACGTCGCTCGAGCGGCTGCAGTTCGACTTTGCCGACATCTACGTGATGCACCGCGACAATCCCGACGTGCCGATCGGCGAGTTCGTCGACGTTCTGAACGATCTGATCGGGCAGCGCCTCATCCGCGGTGCGCTCGGCGGATCGAACTGGTCGATCGAACGGTTCGAAGCGTTCAACGAGTACGCGAGCAGCCACGGGAAGCAGGGGATGGTCGTCCTGAATAACAACCTTTCGCTCGCACGGATGGTCAAGCCGGTCTGGAACGGCTGCGTCCACGTGTCCGACGCGCGGTCACGCGCGTGGCTCGAGCGGACCGGCACTACCAACTTTTCCTGGTCGAGCCAGGCGCGTGGCTACTTCCTGAGCGAGACCGAGCGACTCAAGCTCGGCCAGGCGAACTTCGAGTGCTGGGACGCGCCCGATAACCGTGCCCGGCGGCAGCGTGCCGAAGAGCTCGCGGCAAAGAAGGGCTGCTCTGCGATCAACATTGCCGCCGCGTACGTACTGCGTCAGCCGTTCCCGAGTTTCGCGCTCGTCGGTCCGCGAACGATTCATGAGACGGCGACGACCATACCCGCGCTCGACGTCGATCTGACGCGCGAAGAGATCGACTGGCTCTGGGGCAAGGAGGAGTCGTGAAACTGTCGTTCATGACGCTCGGCTGTCCCGAGTGGAGCCTCCCGACGATCATCGACCGGGCCGTCGAGTATGGCTACCAAGGCGTCGATTTTCGCGGGGTACAGGACGCGCTCGACGTCACCGTGCTGCCCGAGTTCACGACGCGCGTGGCCGAGACCCGACGTCGGTTCGACGACGCGGGACTCCGGGTCTGCACGATCAGCTCCAGTCTGCGCGTCTGCGATCCCGAACGCCGGGTCGACAATCTGGAAGAGGCCAAGCGAACTATCGGTGTCGCTGCCGGTCTTGGCGTAGAGAACGTGCGCGTCTTTGGCGGCGGCCCGGTTCCTGAGATCGGTCACGAGGCGGCCGCGAAGATCGGCGTCGACACGATGAACGCGGTGCTCGACCTCGATGGTGCCGATTCGGTTCACTGGCTGTTCGAGACGCACGACCACTGGATTCGTAGCGGCGACTGCTCGCTGCTGCTGAGTGAGATCACCTCGCCTTCGTTCGGCGCGCTCTGGGACATCGGGCACACGTCGCGCGTAGGCGGTGAGACCCCCGAGCAGACCTTTGCGGCGTTCGGCGACCGGATCGGGTACGCGCACATCAAGGACGCGGTCCACGACCCCGATCATCCGCAGTCGATGGACGATGGATGGCGCTACGTTCCGGCGGGAACCGGATCGCTGCCTCTGGCCGCCGGGCTCGCGCTGCTGCGGCAGAGCGGCTATACGGGTTGGGTCACCTTCGAGCACGAGAAGCGCTGGCATCCCGAACTGCCCGAACCCGAAGACGCGTTCCCGCGCTTCATCGAGTGGTTCCGCTCGCTGTAGACGCGGGCTCCGGCCGCCGAGCCGGCGGTCAGTCGCACATCGGGCATCCACCGCCGCGCTTCACGCGAGTCCGAACCCGTTCGCGCCACGCGTGGCCACGGCGGCAGATCCACCAGACCTCGCGTCGTGAGGCCGGCGACACGTCGGCGGGTCCCAGATCGTCGTTGAACTCTCCGTGCCACTCGCGCGCGATCGCGCGGTGGAGTGTCGCGAGCGATCGCTCCTTTGCGATTCGCCGGCCGCTGCAGTAGGGGCAGCCGGTCCCGAGCGTCGAGCGGCTGTTGATCGTCGCCTGCCACTGATGCCCTTCCGGGCAGCGCCACCACACCTTGTGCGCCGCGGCCGGGAACACCGCTTCCGGCTTGAGCGGTCGGTTCCGGGTCGGGTGCCACTGCGCGGCAAGATCGGGGCGAAGCGCCGCGAGGGTGTTGTCGTCGCCGATCTTCCGATGTGCGCAGTACGGGCAGCCCTTGCCGGAGCTCCGCTCGTGGACCGGTGCCTGCCACTCGTGCCCACGACGACACCGCCACCAGATCCGCTTCTTCGAGCCCCACGTAACGGTTCGCGCGGTCAGATCGCCGTTGCGTTCGGGATGCCACTCGCGCGCCACCTTCGGGAATCGGGCGTGGAGCGAGTTGTCCTTGCCGGCCCTCTTCCCGGCGCAGTACGGGCATCCGTTGCCGCCTAGGGTGCGGCTGTAGACCGCGGCCTCCCACTCGTGACCGTGGCGACACATCCACCAGACGCGCTCCCCCGACGCGCGCGCGATGTCGCGTGGCGACCGCGATCCGTTCTTCTTCGGGTGCCATTCGCGCGCGATCGCGCGGTGGCGCGTCGCGAGCGACTCCGGTATTGCCCGTGCAGCCATACCTGTGTGTAGCAGCTTTCGTGGGGCGTGTCGAGCCGACACGAGTCGTGTCGGCGTCGTGACCAATCGGTCGATCTCCGGTACGATCGACCAATGAACGTACTCGTGCTTGGCGGTAGCGGATTTCTGAGCGGCGCGGTCGTCCGGCGGGCGGTAGCCGCCGGACACCGGGTCTGGGCAGTCACGCGCGGGCGCCGGCCGATTCCCGCCGGCGCGGTCGCACTCGTCGCAGACCGTCACGACGCAGGCGCGCTTGCCGAGGCGGTCGCGCGGATCGGTGCGCCGGTCGATCTGGTTGTCGACTGCATCGCCTACACGCCGGCCGACGCAGAGCAGGACGTCGACGTGTTCGGCCCGATGCGCGCCCGGCTCGTCCTGGTCTCCACCGATTTCGTCTACGACCCGGCGCGCCGACGATTTCCTCAGACCGAGGACGACGCCGACTACCTGGTCGACTCGTACGGCGGCCTGAAGCGACAGGCCGAGGAGGTCCTCCTGGGCGCGGGCGTGGACGCACTGCGATGGAGCGTCGTTCGACCCGGTCACATCTACGGTCTCGGATCGCTTCTGGGCTGCCTGCCGCCGGGCGGACGCGATGCCGATCTCATCGGCAAGGTCGAGTCGGGCAATCGTATTCCGTTGGTGGGAGGCGGACGCTTCCTGCAGCAGCCGGTCTATGTCGACGACCTCGCGCGCGTCATCATCGACGTCGGCTCGACCGACGCGACCGTCGGCGGTATCTACAACGTCGCGGGTCCTGACACGGTCGAATCCGTCGAGTACTACCGCATCGTCGCCGCGGCGATCGGAAAGAGGCTCCTGGTCGACGAGGTTCCCGTTGCATCGTACCTGGCGGACAATCCCGACCGTGCGTCGTTTCTCTGCCATCGGTTCTACTCACTGGAGAAGCTCGTCGCCGCCGGGGTCAAACCGCCCGACACGCCGCTTGCGACCGGGTTGCGGCTCCACGTGGAGAGCCTCCGGTCGAGCTGAGCGCGTCGGGCGCCGAACGATACTGGAGAATCATAGTGATAAGAAGCGTCAGAGTCGCTACGGGTTCGATGTTCGCGTCGATGTTCTTCCTGGGGATCGGAGTGTCGATCGTCGGCGCGACCGCGTTCCGCGTCGGGTACAGCCCAGGGCAGATCGGCTACCTGCTCGGCGCGCAGAACCTCGGATTCGGGATCGCCGTCCTCCTGGGGGGCGCGGCGTCGGATCTCTACCCGAAGCCGCGGATCCTCACGATC
>SKVA01000003.1 GCA_007129695.1 Spirochaetaceae bacterium
GGAAGAGCAGCGGGACCCGACAGCATCCACGTGTTGCCGACGTCTGCGAACAGCGCGCCGTAGAACCATCCGGCGATCGCGTAGCGGTACTCGGCCGACGCCTCGATCCGAAGCTCCCCGGCGGCGTCGCGCGACGCGTCGGGCGGTGCTGCGCCGGGACCGAACGAACCGGTCGCAAACCCGCGAAGCCCCGTGCTCCCACCGACCGTGAAGAGCCGCGAATCGGGCAGCGGTGCGTCGCGACCGATCGTTCGCCCGGCGCCCGCGCGGAGCCGGTACGCAAGGAGCGCATCGCCGAACAGGTCGAGTACTCCCCGGCCTTCGGCGTCGGCGATCACGAAGGGGGCACCTGCAACGAGCTCGGCTCCGACTGCGACGCTACCGGAGAGCCCGGCGGTGCGCGCGCGCCACGCAGCTTCGACCAGTAACTCGTCGTCGGGATCGGAATCGTCGTGCTCGCGGCGGCGGACCGCGGTCACGGCCACGGGCTCCAACACCTGCGACACCCTGCCCGGCCATGCGTAGGCAAGCGTCAAGTACGCTTCGTCGCGCGCGCCGCGACCGAAGCGGAGCTGTCGACGCGCACCGATGCGTACCGTGGTCGTCGGAAGCCGGTCGCGCGTGCCGTAGCGGTCGATCAGACCGATCGCGCTGAGAGGCCCGACGCTTCGGGGTATCTCGAGCGCTGAAGTGAAGTCGAACTCGAGCGCCTCGAACGCGAACGAGCCGGCGGTGATACGCGTCTCGAGACCGGTTCCGCCGCCGACGTCGAGGCGCTCACCACCGCGCGCGAGGTTCCGGTCGATCCACTCGACGCGGGCGGCGGGCCCGGCGAACCCGTCCCGGCGCTGCACCGCGCTGAGCTCCCCCTGCACCGTACGTGGAGCGAGCGGCGTAAGAAGTACCTCCGCGCGAAGCGTTTCACGCTCAGCGTCGGACCGGTACCGGACGTTCACGAAGCGGAATGCTCCCATCGCGTTCAGGCGAGCTATCGTTCGCGTGTGCACACGGCGGTCGTACACGTCACCCGGAGCGAAGACGATCGCGTTCACGATGTGCACCGGGTCGAACCGCGGAAACTCCTCGAAGTACTCCACACCATCAACCGGTCGGGAAGCCGGTCGGTCGGGAAGCTGCCGATCGGGCGCGTAGTCGGCGTAGATCGAAATCGATTCGATCCGGTACCGCACGCGAGCGGCGGCGGGAGCCTCGACCGCGACGGTCAGCGCGACGGTTCGCTGCTCGGCGTCGAGTTCGGCGTCGAAGAGTACGTGCGTCGGATTGAACGCGAAGAAGCCGCGCTCTCGAACCCACGCGTCGATCCGCTCGCGCTCCCGACGCAGCGTCGCCAGATCGTAGGGAACATCGGGTTGCACAAGCGACTCAGCCGCAGACTCCCGGATAGCCGCGACGAGCGGGTCGTCGCCGTCGGGAAACGCGATGCCGGACACGGTCCACGCGGGACGCGCCGCGATCCGGTACACGACAGACGCCTTCGTCGGCGTCTGGCGAACGTCGAAGTCGACGTCGGAGTCGAAGAAGCCACGGTTGACGAGCCAGTCCTCGAGCGCAGGCACGGTCTGCTCCGGGATCGAGTCGTCGTAGAGGACAGGAGGCTCGCCGAAGCGGTTCTGAAACCACCGCGCAACTCCAGCGGCGTCGGAAGCGCCGGTCACCGAGTAGACCCACAGCGGCGGGCGCATCCCCAGAATCGTCGTATTCGGTCGCGGCAACAGCTCGCCTTCGAGCGACCGCTCGAGCGCGCGGCGGTCGCGTATCGGCTCGTCCTCGGCATCGACCCGGACGCTCCCCCCAACGTAGAGCCGATCGTCCTCGGCAAGCCGTGCGGTGGCGCAGCCCCATAGGAACGGTAGACCGAGAAGCACCAGCCACACCGCGCGCATGAGACTGACGCGCGCCGACCTGGCGCTGGCGAACCCGGAGACCGTCACTGCGGGGCCTCCGGTGAGTCACGGTCGGACGAATCGTCAAACGGGTCAAAGTCACGGCCGAACACGAATGACAATCCGGTGACGGTTCCGCGCTCGTCATCACCGGCATCGCGCTCGACGAAGAGTCGGAGGCGAAACCGGCCGTCCTCGGTAAGCGCGTACTCCACCGACGCGTCCCCGCCAACTTCTGGGGCCTGTTGAGCCCGACGCACGGCGCGCTCGACCTCGACCTGACCGCCGAAGCGCACAATGAGTCGGTCGTCGAGTAGACGCTGGCTCAGTTGAACCTGGACCTCGGTTCTACCCTCAGGCCCTTCCTCGGTCGCCGCTTCGAAGGAGTCGACTCCGAACGCCACATCCAGCCCGGGAACGATCCGCGCGGAGATCAGGTTCAGCTGATAGGCAAGCAGATCGCTGAGGCTCCCGCGCGCCCCGGCGGCGAACGCTCCCGCATCGTCGATCCCGGCGATATCGTCGTCCAGGAACTGATTCAGGATGATCAACGCGAACGCCTGAGTGTTTCGTCGCGCCTCATCCAGGTTGAGATTTGACACGGCGGTGTACGGTCTGCCGCCGAGGGCGCTGCGATGCTCGATCGGCATGTCGATCTCGAACGCGATCAGTGGAGACAGGAGCGACCCTCCGACTTCGATCGCGACGATGAAGGGCAGCTCGCCGCCGGGTAGAGCCGCATCGGTCGCCGACAGGATCGGCGCGGGCGATGTTCGAACGGCGTACTCGGCTCGGAGATCTATCTCCGCATCCAGCAGGGAGCCGGCCCACGCGATCGTGCCCCCCGAATCGATCCGGAAATCACGCTCGATGACGCCCAGGAAACGAACCTGGTAGCTGCCGTCCTGCACCGTGTACGTGCCCGACAGGTCGATCGCGCCGCCCCGATCGACGCCGACGCTGAAGTCACCACCACCCCGGATGCGTAGCCGGTCGCCGCTTCGCGGATCGAGGACGAGCGTGAACTGCGCGTCGGGCGCGATCGACAGCGATCCGGTCAGATCGACTCCCTGAATGAAAGGCTCATGATCACGAACGAGCAACTCTTCGGCCGCGTCGCCGGTGAACCGGACAACTCCCTCGCCCCTTCCGCGCTCCAGGCCTGCGCGCGGGAGCAGAACGGTGACATCGCTGCCGGAAGCGATCTCGAGCGAGCCCTCGACCTCCGGTTCACCGACACTGCCCCGAAGAACCGCGTTACCGCCTACGCGGAGCGTCCCGTGCAGCGCCGGGTTGTCGGACGCGTCTGTCTTCAGGAGCATGATCCCATCGGACCGGACGGTCAGGTCATGCGTGATCTGTTCGGCGATCGGTTCCGCGTCGATACGTCCGAGGTCCACGCGTCCGTCTACTACCGCCGACCCACCATCGGGATCGGCGATACGCAGACCGCGTAATCGCACCCTTCGATCCTCAAGCGAGAGTTCCTCCGCGGTCAGCGCGAAGCGGACACCGCTGTGAGTCGGCGTGAGCAACGCGTCTACGAACGACAGCGATCCCGACAGGATCGGCGCGGCAAGCGATCCCCGCGCGGCGAACCGGCCTCGAATCGCACCGGTCGCCTCGACGAACCGGTCGGGAACGACCACGCGCAGGAGCGACAGATCAAGCGACACCAGATCGACCGTAAGGAACGCGTTCGAGCCAGACGGGTCGTACGACACAGTAGCCTCGGTGCGACCGTGGTCGTGCGTCACAACGACATCCGCCGCGACGGTGTCCGATACGGACGCATCCACTGCGACCTCGATAACACCGACCACGAGCGTCGACTGGATGTGGCCGGGCCGCACGGTTCCGTGTGCGCGTGGGTCGTGGATCACGGTGTCGCCAGACCGCACAGCCGTGGCGGTCAGGTCGTACCGGTATTCGGGCCACGTACCGGTCGCATCGGCCGCCACGCCTTCGACCGAGAAGTTCGCTCCTTCGACAGTTTCTACCGAAAGCTCAAGGCTCAGTTCCTCACGATCGATTTCGGCGGCTACGTGCAGGTCGCCCATACGATACGACTCAGTTTCAGTGTCGACCCGAAGGAGCGCGACCTTCGCGTCGGCGCGTGGCCGGCCGTCGACTTCTCCATCGACAGACGCGTCGAGGTCGACGCGGGTTACGCCGGTAATCGCGCGGATCGGCTCAAATTCGTCGATCCGCACCGACACGGGTCCCGAAAACCGTAGCAGCGTCTCCGGATTCCAGTCGAGGTCGAAGAGACTCCGACCGATCACTCCGGCGATCTCGACGGAGGCTGAGATCGACACCGCATCGCCCCCAGCGCGCGCGTTGAGCACAGCCTCAACGCCCGAATCGTCGCGACGCACGATTGACGCGTCAAAGGACCCGGAGTCATCGCCAAGCGAGAGGCTGATTGCTGCGTTCGCACGGTCTGGCGCGATCCGGACCGACCCGGCCGCAGTGATCTCGCGGCGCATCACCTCGTCGTCGATGTCCGGCAGGTACGCGGCCGCGACTCGTAGCGGTAACCGCACCTCGTTCAGCTCGACGCGAGCTTCAGGCGTGCTCAACGAAACCGTCGCGCCAAACCGCGCGACAACTCCCTCAGCGGTTTCGATCTTCGCGGTGCGAAGCTCGATCTGGTCTCCGTCGGCCACGAGACGGACGTCCGCCTCCACAGTTCCTGCGACGGTGAGAGCGGTCGCGGGCGGCCACGCGGCGGCGAGCGTCTGTGACCCGACTGACGCGAAGACACGGAGGTCCATACGCGGAAGCGGCCCCTGCCCATCGTCTGACACGGACACTTCCCCGGTCGCAACAAGAAGGTCGGTGTCGGTCTCCACGCGCAGATCGTCGAACGCGATCACGCCGCCGTGGAGCTCTACGAGCTGCACCGCTACGCGTGCGTCCGGAACGCGGACATCGCGTATTCCGGAGACCGAGAGATGGTCGACGCGCGCACGGTCAACAGTGACCGTCCACGCGGTCGCACCGCGTTCAGCCGGAGTCGCCTCGCCGGGGCGCTCGATGTCACGCGCGAACCGGTCGGTTGGCCGGATCGCCACAGACTCGACCTCGATATTTGAGACGACGAGCTGTCGTGAGAGCAACGGCCGCACGCCAACGCGCGCGCGTACGCGGTCGATGCGAAGTACCGGCTCGCCATCGGTATCGCTGACCATGACCCCGTCGACCGACACTCGGCCGTTCGGCAGGATCCACAC
>SKVA01000321.1 GCA_007129695.1 Spirochaetaceae bacterium
CAAGGATCTTCTCGATCTCAACGAGTCTGCGCGGCGCTGGTCGTGGCCGCCGTCGTGGTACTCTCCGGCTGCCCGCTGCCGTTTGAGTTCACCCCGGCGAACAGCAACGGCACCCTGTCGGCATCAAACGACCCCGCAAACCCGTCGATGACGTCGACCCCTTCTATGACGCTTTCGGTCCGATCCTCAGGCGTGCCCGTCACTGGACAAACCTCCTCCGAAGACGTTGAAGTCCGGCTGGAGTCGGCGACGCCGGGTGCGTCGATCTTCTATCGGCTCGACGGATCGATGCCGATTCCCGGGCTGGACGGGACGATCCGGTTCGACTCCGGTGACCCGATCGTGATCGGCGGAAACGGAACGTCCGTGCACATCGTCGCAATCGCGATCGGGCCGAGCATGTACCCGAGCGTTATCGCCGAACGAGTGATGACGATCACCTACGGGACCGTCGCCGCTCCGCAGATAAGCCCGATTTCATCGGGCCACTTTCTTCCGGTGGTGGTAACCATGTCGTCGACAACGCCCGGGGCGGCTCTCTTCTACACTCTGGACGGTTCGGATCCCAGGACGAGCATGACGCGCATCGAGTATGGCGACCCGTTTGTGGTTGCGCAGTCGACGACCGTCAACGCCGTCGCGGAGCGGGAAGGCTACCTGTCGTCTGATGTTGTGTCGCGAACCTACACGATTGGGTCGGGCTCTCTTTACGACGACTTCAGCGGGCAGTCGCTGAACGAAGCGATCTGGGGGAGCACCTTGTTCTTCGGCGGTCGCCTGGAGCATGTGCCGTTCTTCACGCCGCTCAGCGGCAACGACATCGAGACCGGCGGCACGCTGAACTTCTACGGACACACCGGAGGCTGGACCGGTTCGAGCCGCGCGTGGACGATTGGTTCATCCACCGCATGGTCGCTCGAAGTGGTCGCAGAGTACATGAACGGCGGTCCCGAGGTGTCGACTCAGGGCTGGAGCGTCCAGGCACGCGACATCGGCACCGGCGCGCGCGTAGCGCTGTTTGCCCACCAGAACAAGGAGACCAGCTGGAAGGATGGAGTAGGAAGCTACCACGTGACGCGGTCGGGGACTTCTATCGAGGTGTACCGCGATGGACAGCTGATTCGATCCGTCGACGCATCGAACCTCCCGCACTCGTTCGGTCTCTACATCACCGCCGATAACGCGTACGGGTCGGGACACTACAGCGGGGTCGCGATCGACAACGTCAGGTACCAACCCTGACCCGGATTCCCGCTCAGCGCGATCGTTTGCGGTCGGACATTGCGAGAGCGCGCTTTCGGATCCGGATCGACTTCGGCGTGATCTCGACCAGTTCGTCTTCACGGATGAAGTTGATCGCGGCTTCGAGCGTCATCAGGTGCGGCGGGGTGAGCAGCACGTTGTCGTCGCGACCGGCTGCGCGCATGTTGGTGAGCTTCTTCGTTTTGCACGGGTTCACGTCCAGGTCGTTGTCGCGGTTGTGCTCGCCGACCACCATCCCTTCGTAGACCGGTTCTCCCGGTGGAATGAAGAGTGTCCCGCGGGGTTCCAGGTTGAACAGCGCGTACGGCACGGCGGCCCCCTGCCGATCGCTGACGAGCGAACCGGTGAATCGCGACGGGAAGTCGCCGCGGTACTCCTCGTACCCTTCCAGGTACGCGTTGATGATCCCGGTTCCCCGCGTGTCCGTGAGGAGCTCGTCGCGGAAGCCGATGAGCGCGCGCGACGGGACGCTGAACTCCAGCCGCGCTCGTCCGCTGCCATGGTTGGTCAGGTTGATCATCCGACCCTTGCGGACCGAGAGCTTTTCGGTCACAACGCCGGTGAACTGATCACCGCAGTCGATGAAGACGCGTTCGATCGGCTCGGTTCGCTTGCCGTCCTTTTCGCGGTAGATGACGTGCGGTCGACCGACGCACACCTCAAAGCCCTCGCGGCGCATCGTCTCGATCAGGATCGCCATCTGGAACTCGCCACGACCCGAAACCAGGAAGCCTTCCTTGTCGTTGGCCTCCTCCACGCGGAGTGACACGTTACTGAGCATCTCCTTCTTGAGCCGCTCGGCGAGCTTGGTCGCCTGGACGTGCTGCCCTTCCTTGCCGGCGAACGGTCCGGTGTTGCGCAGGAAGAGCATCGATACCGTCGGTTCGTCGACCGCGATTCTCTTCAGCGCGCGTGGCGCTTCCTTGCGGCAGATCGTGTCGCCGATGTGCACCTCGTCTATCCCCGAAAGCACGACGATGTCGCCGGGCTGCGCCTGGGCGACGTCGGAGAGCGTCAACCCGGCGTACACCTGGAGCTTGCTCACCTTGAGCGGCTTCACTGCGTCGTCGATGTCGATCCTGATGAGCGACTCGCTCGACTTCACCGCCTGATTGTGCACGCGGCCGATCGCAAGTCGCCCCAGGTAGTCTGAGTAGCCCAGATCGCTCACGAGCATCTGCATGGGGCGGTCGGGGTGGATCGTCGGGGGCGGTATCTCGTCGACGATCATCTCAAACAGGACGTCGAGCGGCTCGTCCGGGTCGGTGAGTCGACGCTTCGCGATCCCGTCGCGTCCATTCGTGTAGAGCAGCGGGAACTCGTGCTGCTCATCGGTCGCGTCCAGGTCGATGAACAGGTCGCTGATCTCGTCGAGCACCTCGCCCGGGCGTGCGTCCTTGCGGTCGATCTTGTTGATAATAACGATGACCTTGAGTCCTGCTTCGAGCGTCTTCTTCAGCACGTAGCGGGTCTGCGGGAGCGGACCTTCGGCCGCGTCGACCAGCAGCAACGCCCCGTCCGCCATGGAGAGCGCACGTTCTACCTCGCCGCCGAAGTCGGCGTGCCCGGGAGTGTCGATGATGTTGATCTTCACACCCTTCCACGAGACCGCGCAGTTCTTGGCCGCGATCGTGATGCCGCGCTCGCGCTCCAGATCCATCCGGTCCATGAGACGCTCTTCAACCGCCTGTCCGTCGCGGAACACGCCGCTCTGCTGGAAGAGCGAGTCGACCAGCGTCGTCTTTCCATGGTCGACGTGCGCGATGATGGCTACGTTACGAATTGCGGCGTTGTGTTGTGACGAGATAGGAATCCCCTCCAGCGGTGGGAAAAGGGTAGGAAAAGTCGGGGCGCCAGGCAAGCGGGGTACACATCCTGCCTTGCACGTTGCCGGTCCGTCGGGCATAGTACGCAAAGGCTGCATCGGAGCGGCGCGCGGGGGAGGGGCCTGAGTATTGGAGAGGAGTCGTCCTGTCGTCGATTCGATCGCAGTCGAACTCACCCCACGCGCCGATGCGAAATCGTGCGATGCCCGGCCGACCCGTGAGGGAACCGTGAGCCGCATCAACCAGCACGGCCAACAGATCGGGCTTGAGCTGCCCGACTGGCGACCGCCGTCGCGGCCGACCGGGGACGCGATGATCGGCACGCACTGCCGGCTCGATCGCCTCGATCCCGACGCTCACGCGAGCGCGTTGTACGACGCGCTCGTGCGCAGCGGCGATGAGCGTTCGTGGACGTATCTGCCGTACGGACCGTTCGACTCGGTGCCCGAGTTTCGCGCATGGTTGGACGGATGCACCGGCGGCGACCCGCTCTTCTTCGCGATCACCCGGTCTGGTGACCCCGGTCCGAGCGGTGTCGCGAGCTATCTTCGGATTTCTCCGGATTCCGGATCGATCGAGGTGGGGCACATTCACTTCTCGCAGAGCCTGAGACGGACCGCCGCGGCGACCGAGGCGATGTCGCTGATGATGCGGCACGCGTTCTCACTCGGCTACCGCCGGTACGAGTGGAAGTGCGACGCGCTGAACGTACCGAGCCGTCGCGCGGCCGAACGACTCGGCTTCCGGTACGAAGGGACGTTCCGCAACGCGACCGTCTGCAAGGGGCGGTCGCGCGATACCGCGTGGTATTCGATCATCGATACCGAATGGCCATCGGTAGAACACGAGGTGCGACGATGGCTCAGCGCGGACAACTTCGACTCCGACGGCCGCCAGCGATCGCCGCTTTCGATCAGCTGGCGTGAACTACCTTGAAGCTCCAGTACTCCATGCGCCCGGACGCAAACGACTCATAGCGTCCCGAGCCGCGTACGCCGGCAAACTCGCCGAACGCAGCGACGAACAGCCGCGGTATCCTGCTGCCGATCAGGCTCCGTTTGCGCTCGTCGTCTATGTCGAGCGCCCGTACCACGTTCTCCCGGATCTGGCGCTCGGACTCGACCAGAAACCCCGCTTCGGCGAGCTGCGCGCGCAGCTTGGGCACATCCTCCTTCCAACGCATGTCGGTAAGCAGGAACGTGCCACCGGGTCGTAGCACGCGCTTGACCTCCGCGAAGAAGCGTTCGATGTGCGGGTAGCAGCGCGATGACTCGACGTTCACCACCGCGTCGAAGCTGCTGTCGGCGAACGGAAGCGCCTCGGCGTCGCCTTTCACGAACCGGAGGTTATCGACCACGTGATGGTCGTTGCAGAACCGGATCCCCGGTTCCGACAGGTCCACGCCCACGTACGACGCCGGTTTGCGGTATCGGCTCAGAAACGACGCGCCGCCGCCGCGGCCCGAACCGACCTCCAGAACATCCTTCCCTTCGAGCGACGTCCACGATGCTGCCTGGTCGTACATCTGCAAGCCGTACCGCTCGCTTTCGTCTCTCTCCAGCAGATCGACCGTCTCGGGCCGTTCCATCCCGGCGAACCCGTAGTTCATGCACGTCATCACGACGCTCTTCTTTTCGCGCGCAATGATCCAGCTGTGCCAGTATCGCCAGAGCGGCTTCCGGATGAACCGGGGCAGCTCGGCGTAATTCTCTACTATACTCCTCACGAGAGGCTCCTTCGCGGACAGGTGGTCTTCAGGACCGAACCGACCGGTCGGTCATTGTACCGTCACCGGCCGGTCGGCGCTACCCCTGCCGCAATGGCCTCTTCCTGCCGGCTACTCGTCGTCTTCCAGCGGCTCGGTCTGCTTGCGCTTCGCCATCATGCTGCCGAGTACCTTGAGCTTGAGCCAGCCGATCGCGACGACCGCGATCACGATCAGAACCCACCAATACCACGCCATACTGCCTCCTGTCGCGGCGCGCCGCGGACCCCTACCGGGGTTTGAGTTGTTTGCCCAGGCTCATGCCCAGGAGTCCAAG
>SKVA01000420.1 GCA_007129695.1 Spirochaetaceae bacterium
CACGACCGAATCGGTGGGTTCTCGGAAGTCGTGCTCGCCGGCATGCCCGAGGTTGCCGATGTCGTGGTCGTAACGGTCGGTCGCGGTGCGCGCCGGCTTGTGGCGCTCGTCGTTCCGATGGACCCGGACAGCGATCCCGGATGGCTCGGGCCACGGTTGCTTGAGGGCTTGTCCGCCGTCGACAAGAGGCATCGCTGCGACGAGATCGTGCTCGTCGAACGGATGCCGCGGACGCGGACCGGATCGGCAGATATTGCGGCGGTCGGACGGCTGATCGCGTCCGGATTGCAGGAGACTCGAGGGTCTGCGGCGATCGACTCGTCGAGTTGACGACGGTTCGGGCTGACGGTACTGTAGCGAGAACCGAAGGGGTACGCGTGTTCCTGAAGAGCATAGAGATGCTGGGCTTCAAGTCGTTCGCAGATCGCACCCGCATCGAGTTCACCGACGGCATCTCGGCCTTGCTCGGACCGAACGGATGCGGAAAGAGCAACGTCGTCGATGCGATCAAGTGGGTTCTCGGTGAGCAGGCATCGCGGTCGTTGCGCGCCGAACGGATGGAAGACGTCATCTTCAACGGTACTGAGGAGCGCAAGGCGCTCAATGTCGCCGAGGTAACGCTGACGTTGATGAACGAGTCGGGAATCCTTCCGATCGAAAGCCCGGAGATAGCGATCAGGCGCCGGTTGTTCCGCAGCGGCGAGAGCGAGTACTACGTCAACGGCGCGCCGGTGAAGCTTCGCGAGATGCGCGAGCTGTTCTACGACACCGGGATCGGCAAGAGTGCGTACAGCATCATGGAGCAGGGCAAGATCGATCAGGTCCTCTCCAACAAGCCCGAGGAACGCCGGCTGATCTTCGAAGAGGCCGCGGGGATCACGAAGTACAAGATCCGGGGCAAGGAGGCCGAGCGCAAGCTCGAGCGAACCGAAGAGAATATGCGCCAGGTCGAAAGCATCCTGAGCGAGGTCAGCCGGTCGCACGACGCGCTTCGCCGCCAGTCGGAGAAGACGCTGACCTACCGGCGACTGCGCGCCGAGATGTTCGACGTAGAGCTCGACATAGCGCTGATTAAGCTTAAGAACCTGGTGGAGGAGCGCGACCGTCGCGTCGAACAGCTCGATCAGAAGACAACGGCACGCGACGAACTGCGCAGCGCGATCGACGCGATCAACGAGCACCTCGAAGAGAACCTCGATCGGGTCAACACGATGGAGTCGCAGCTGATCGAGCATCAGAAGCGACTCTACGGCGTCGAACTCGAGAAGAACAACCGCGAAAGCCAGATCCGGATCCACAGCGAACGCGTGTCGGAGCTCGAGCAGAAGATCGCAGGCGACGAGGCACGGCAGCACGCGATGGGCGCGAAACTCGAATCGCTGCGGAACGAAATCACGACGCTCGACACTCAGATCGCTGAACACCTCGAGCGAATCGCCGACGTCGAGACCAACATCAAGACGTTCGAGGCGCACATCGAGCACGCCGAGCAGCGGATCGTCGAAAACTCTGCAACCATCACCGCGAACGACGGTCGGATCGCGGCCGAAGAAGAACAGCAGCTGGAGTTTGAGTCGACGCTCCGCGAGCTCACCGACGACATCGTGCAACAGCTCGACGAGGGGCTCGCGCAGTCGGGGTACTCGCGCGGCGCGCGCAAGCAGCTCGAGGACGCTACCCGAGCGGCGATCGCGTCGCTCGACCGGCGGATCTCGGCCAAGCGTGACCAGGTCACCGACGCGCTCGCCGCCGGGTCAGAGAAACGCGCCGCCACGGTCGCCTTCGAGGCGTTCGCCGAGACTCTCGATCTGGCGCGGGAAGCCGTCGATGCGTTCGACCGGTACGCGGCGAGCGTCCCCGGATTCCTCGACGAGTTCCTCGCGCCCAAGGGGATCATCACGCGCAAGCGAGAGGTCGACGCTGCGATGCAGGCAAGCCGCGACGCGATCCGCGGCCTACGCGCGAGTAGCGGCGAGCTCGCTGCCGACAACGCCGCGTTGGTCGCCCGGATCGAGGAGTATCGTTCAACGCTCGAAGAGCTGCGCGTCAACCGTGCGCGGATCACGACGCAGACGAGCGCGATGCAGCAGAGCGTATCGCAACGGAGAGCCGAACTGAAGGAGCAGGAGCAGACGCTCCTGACGCACCGCGACGAACTCGAAGCGTCGCGCATCAGGCTTTCCGAGACTGCGAAGCGCATATCGTCGCTTGGTGACGAGCTCAAGACTCTCGAAACGCAGGAAGTCGCGCTGCAGAAGGATCAGAAGGCGCTCGAGCAGACGATCCTCACGAAGAACAAGGCGCTCGTGGAGAAAGAACGCTCGCTCAAGGCGAAGATGGAGGAGCTTGGCAAGACGCAGAGCCAGCTCGAGCGTATCCAGATCAGCCACGCCGAGATGAGCGCCGAGATCCGCAACCTCTACGAGAACTTCCGGGAGCGGTTCAGCCAGGAGCTGTCCGAGCACGAGTCGCGGATGCTCGAGATAACCGACGGTTCAAACGACCTCAGGGCGCGTCTGTCGCAGCTGAAGGAGAGCGAACGCGCGCTCGGTCCGGTGAATCTGGCGGCACCCGAGGAGTTTGAGGAGATCAAGCAGCGCTACGATTTCCTTGTCGAGCAGCTCGGCGATCTGAAGGGTGCCCGCGAGGATCTCGACCGGGTGACCCGGGAGATTCAGAGCGAGAGCGCGGCGCTGTTCACGCAAACGTACGAGCAGATCAAGAAGAACTTTCACGTGATGTTCCGACGTCTGTTCGGTGGAGGGCGCGCGGAAATCAAGCTGACCGACTCCGACGACGTACTCGAGTCGGGGATAGAGATCTACGTGCAGCCGCCGGGGAAGAAGCTCGAGAATATCGCGTTGCTGTCGGGTGGCGAGCGGAGTCTGACCGCGGTCGGGTTGCTCTTCGCGACCTACATGGTGCGACCGTCTCCGTTCTGCCTGCTCGACGAGATCGACGCGGCGCTCGATGAGAGCAACGTCGGGCGCTTCACGACGATGCTGATGGAGTTCGGCGCTTCGAGTCAGTTCATCGTGATAACCCATAACAAGAAGACCGTAGCCTCCGCGTCCACGCTACTCGGTGTCACAATGGAGGAGCACGGCGTGTCGAAGGTCGTGTCGATCCGGATCGGAGGAGTAGAGAAGGAACGTGAAACTGCACTTGGGAGCGCATGAGATTACACCGCTGTCGGTCGTAGCGGCTACCCTTGTCGTGTCTGCGATCGCGGTGCTGGTCGTTGTCGCGGTGATGCTCCCGTCGGGAAACGCCGATACTATCGATAGCGGGGTTCGGGGAGTACCCGACTGGGTCACCCCGGAGCGTCTGATCGTCCCGGACGAGGGCGCCGAGCTGCGGCAGCTGCAGTGGGTGCCTCACCGGCCGCGCCGCGAGATCTGGAGCGACGATGACGCAGCCGAGTACTGGCTCGATCCCGCCCAAATCGGCCTTGACGTGCTCGAAGAGCAGGTGGAGGCGTACATCAGGCGCCTTTTCGAGGAGGTGCCGTAGTTCGTGATTCTCTGGGGAGGGGACATGAATCGACGAAGACGGACGGCCATCCTGACGTGCATCATTGCGATCCTTGCCTCCTCGTGCGCAACGACCGGAACGCCGGCCGATCCGACGGTCGAGGCCGAGAGCGCGATTGCGCCCGACAACCCGCTTACCGTGATCGTCGATGCGCCAGCCGTTGATGCGCCGACCTCCGATGCGCTCGCCCGATCGCAACCGTCTACCGATCTGACCGACGCGGTGCTGCCCACCCCGGCGGTGGCGGTCCGCGACGACCTGCCTCAGCGTCGGGCGACTACCCCCGACGCCCCCGATGTCGCCCTCTCGATGCCGCGACCGGTAGAGCCTGCCGCCGCACGACCGACTGAACCCGCGTCGCAGCCCGATCCGCCGGCTGCAGCCGAACTGCGCGTACCCGCCACCACGCCTGCCTCGCGCGCCGGTTTGCCGCTCCCCGCCGCCCCGGTGTTCACGGCACCAGCCGCCGAACAGGCCGCTCCCGCTGCATCGGTGCCGACATCCGCCGGACCCGCCTCCACCTCTGTGGCGCTCCAGATCCGCGCGGCCGGGCCCGATTCGTCTTCGACTCCGACCGATGCTCCGCGGGTGTCGTCCGCTGGCGAAGGCGGCGCGTACAGCGTTGGTCGCGAAGGGCTCGACACGTTGTCGGTGCGGTTCCCCGGATCGGGGTGGTTGTTCGTCGGAAACGAGCAATCCTCCGCCGATGTGACGCTCATCGAAAAGCGCCGCGTCGACGGCGACGATGTCTTCGTGTTCCGGTTCGGCAATCCTGGCGAGTACCGCCTCTGGTTCCAGCAGCAGCAACCGGGAGGCGTCTTCGTGAACGAACGCGTGGCCGTCGACACGAGCAGCGCACCCGAAGCGGCGCGGCCAACCGCCGAAGCGGCGCGGCCAACCGCCGAAGCGGCGCGCGGCGTGGACGCGACGACCGCGGCTGTCGGTGAGACCGGCGCCGCGGATGCGCCGACGCCGCCGTCCGCTGAGCGATCCGATCGGACCGTTGCCGCTTTGAGCGCGGTCCCCGTCGCCTCCTACCGGAGCTCGCTCGCGGGTATGAGCGACACCGAACTCTTCGCGCTCGCGCAGCGGCTCGAACGCCCGGGCCCGGACCGCGATCTGCGTCTTGCGCTCGACGCGTACGAGCTGATCGTCCGCAACCACCCGTTTTCCGACGCGTGGGATGACGGTCGAGCGCGGGCGACTTACCTGAGGCGCCACTACTTCGATATTCGTTGACCCGATAGTCTTCCCGCGACCGAAGGCGGCGTACGGCCAAGAGCGGACGATAGCTCGCTTTGGTTGACAGCGGGGGAGGTCTATCGCTATATATGAGCGTTACAACCACCGGAATCATGCTGGAACGACTGTCGGACAAACTATCGCATATCGCGCGCTCGCTCTCGGGACGCGCAGCCATCTCAGAAAAGAACGTCACCGACGCGGTCGAGGAGATAAAGCTCGCTCTGCTCGAAGCCGACGTCAACGTGCGCGTCGTCCGGCGCTTTGTGAACCGAACGCTCGAGGATGCGACCGGGGAGGCGGTTCTCAAGTCGGTCGCCCCCGGGCAGCAGTTTGTCAAGATCGTTCACGACCGGCTCGTGTCGTTCCTTGGCGACGAGCGGCAGGATCTTGTGCTCAAGGGACCCGACACGCAGAGCGTGATCCTGCTGCTCGGGCTGCAGGGTTCGGGTAAGACCACGACCGCAGCCAAGCTCGCGAAGCGGCTCCAGGCCGAAGGCAGGCGCCCGCTGCTGGTCGCTGCGGATCTGGTGCGGCCTGCCGCCGTCGATCAGCTGGTGACGCTCGGGGGCCAGATCGGTGTCGATGTGTTCCTCGATCCGGCTGCGAAGGATCCGGTGTCGGTGGTAAAGCAGGCGCTCGCTCACGCGCGGAAGAATCAGTTCAACGTCGTACTGATCGACAGTGCCGGGCGTATGCAGGCCGACTCGGCGCTTATGGACGAAATCGTCCGCGTCCGCAAGGTCGCCGACCCCGACGAGACGTTGCTCGTCGCAGACAGCATGACCGGCCAGAGCGCCGTCGACGTCGCGAAGGCTTTTGATGAAGCGGTCGATCTCACCGGCGTCATACTGACGAAGTTCGACTCGGATACCCGGGGCGGCGCGGCGCTCAGCCTCAAGAGCATCACCGGCAAGCCGATCAAGTTCATCGGCGTTGGTGAAAAGCTCAGCGATCTCGATCCGTTCTATCCCGAGCGAATAGCGTCCCGGATTCTCGGGATGGGCGACGTCGTGTCGCTTGTCGAGAAGGCGCAGGAGACGATCACGCAGGACGAGGCGGAGGCGCTGCAGGCCAAAATGGCGAAGGCGGCGTTCACGCTCGAGGACTACCTCGATCAGTTCACGCGGGTGCGAAAGATGGGCAGCCTTGAGTCGATCATGGAGATGATCCCCGGAATGAAAGGGCGGATCAGCGAAGAGGACATCGACGAAGCGGGGATGAAGTACGAGGAAGCGATCATCCTGTCGATGACCCTGCAGGAACGGAGAAATCATCGGATCATCGGGCCGCCGCGGCGCAAGCGAATCGCTCACGGGAGCGGGACGAGCGTGCACGAGGTAAACAAGCTGCTGAAGAAGTTCGAGAAGATGCGGCTGATGATGAAGAAGATGACCAAAAACAAGAAGTACCAGGCCCAAGTTATGTCTCAACTTGGCGGGTAGAGGAGGACTTATGGTTCGTATTCGGCTCAAGAGACTCGGTACCAAGATGCGCCCGTTCTACCGGATCGTCGTGATGGACTCACGGCAGCCGCGTGACGGCCGCGCTATCGAAGAGGTGGGACTCTATCACCCTATCGCTCCCGAGGGACCTCAGGTCCGCATCGACGAGGAGCGCGTGAAGGAGTGGCTCAGCAAGGGTGCTCAGCCTTCGCAGACGGTCAAGAGGCTTCTGAACAAGCAGAACATCACCGTCAAGTAGCAGAGGGGGCAGCGCATGGAAAAGGAACTGGTCGAGTACGTAGCTCGATCACTCGTCGACGAGCCCGATCAGGTTGAGGTCAACATGATCGAGGGCGAGAAGTCGACGATCATCGAACTGAAGGTAGCAGCAGACGATATCGGCAAGGTGATAGGAAAACACGGCCGAATCGCGAAGGCGCTGCGGACCATCCTGAGCGCATCGTCGAGCAGGAGCGGCAAGCGGGTTGTCCTCGAGATCCTCGACTGACCGCTCGCTGCTTGCGATCGGACGGGTCCGGTCGGCGTTCGGGGTCCGCGGTGAGCTGAAGGTCGAGCCGTTTTCGCGCGAGACCGCGCACTTCGAGCGTCTGGATGCGGTCACGGTGCTCGACGCCGGAGGCTCCACCGTAATACGGATCGAGGGCGTTCGCACGCTCGGGGACACGCTGCTGGTGAAGTTCGCCGGGGTCGATACGCCCGAGGAGGCGAAGAGGTTCTCTGGGTGCGAATTGTACGCTCCGCGCGACCACGCGGCACCGTGCGGCCCCGATGAGTTCTACTATGCCGATCTGGTCGGGCTGCGCGTCCGATGCGACGGGGCCGACGCCGGCGTGGTCGAAACGATATGGGAGCAGGGGGGGGCGGCCTTTCTGGGCGTACGGATCCCCGACGGTGGCGAACGGCTCGTGCCGTTTCAGCACCACTTTGTCGGTACCGTCGACCTCAACCAGGGCTTTGTAGACGTACTGTCGGCGGAGGTGCTCGCGTGAGGTTCACGCTACTGACGCTGTTTCCGGACTTCGTCGAGTCGTACTTCCGCACGAGCGTCATGGCGAAGGCGGTCGAGCGGGGGCTTGTATCGTATTCGGTTGTCAATATCCGCGACTTTGCGGTTGACCGGCACCGGACGTGCGATGATGCGCCGTACGGCGGCGGGTACGGCATGGTGCTGAAGGCCGAGCCGCTCGCCGCAGCGCTCGATTCGGTCGGCGCGAGCGACAAGCACGTGGTCTACACGACGCCGGCCGGGGTCTCGTTCGACCAGGAACGCGCGCTCGGGCTCGCAGAGCAGAGCGATATCGTTCTGATCTGCGGGCGCTACGAAGGCATTGACGAGCGGATCATCGATCTGTACGTTGATGAGCAGCTTTCGGTCGGCGATTACGTGCTGTCATCGGGCGAGCTCGCATCGCTTGCCGTGGTGGATGCGGTGTTCCGACTCGTCGACGGCGTGATCACCGCGGGCTCTCTGAACGAGGAGAGTCATTGTGACTCGCTGCTCGAGTACCCGCACTATACGCGACCTGAAGTGTTTCGCGGTCGGGCGGTGCCCGAAGTGCTGCTGTCCGGGAACCACGCCGCGATCGACGCGTGGCGACGTCGGATGAGTGTAGAACGGACCGCCGCACGGCGTCCGGATTTGCTGGCTCGTGCCGCGCTCAGCGACAGCGAGCGCGAACGGTTGATTGAGAACGGAGGACATGATGAATCTGATACAGGCGATTGAGGCTGAACAGCAGCTCGACAACCGGCACGAATACCGCATCGGCGACACCGTGCGTGTGCACTTTTCGATCGTCGAAGGCAAGACCGAGCGCGTGCAGGTCTACGAAGGGCTTGTCATCGCACGCAAGAACGGCGGCCTGCGGCAAACCTTCACGGTACGGAAGATGTCGTACGGTGTCGGCGTCGAGCGTGTCTTCCCGGTGCACTCTCCCAGGATTCAGAAGATAGAGATCGTTCGCCATGGGCGTGTGCGGCGCAGCAAGCTCTACTACATCCGTGACCGCGTCGGAAAGCGCGCGAAGGTCGCCGAGCGGATCCGTCGCCGAACGGATCGCGCGGTCGTCGAGTCGGCCGAATAGGGCCGAAGGGGTCGCGTGAGCGTCGAGGGCGCGTCGAGCGCCCCACCGCCTGGGCCACGCGCTCCGCGACTGACACCAGGACAGCACTATCATCTCTTTGTTCGGCGCATCGATGGCGATACGGCAGAAGGTGTCGTTGCCGGTCGGGTCGTTCGGCTCCCGGCCGGTGATCTGGAACCCGGACGCTGGTACGTAGTGCGCGCCGATCGCGGCGCGCGAGGCGTCCGGCTCGTTGTGCGTGGGGACGCGTCGGCCGATACGACCGCGGCGGCTTCTCGCCGCGATGCCGCGTCGTCCGCGCCTGACGGTCGTGCGGCGATCGGCTCGACGGTGGGATCGTCGGCGCGGACAGGCGACGGGGGAATCGAACAGCTGATCCTTTCGTTCCTGCGAAGCGGCATGCCGGTCGGTGAGGCGGATCTCACGCGCGCGATGCGACGCGTCGCCGCCGAATCCAGGCTTGGCCTCACCGAGCGAGCGCGGCTCGCCGCGCTCCTGGTGGACAAGGGGCTCATCGATGGCGATGCGGTGTGGGACGCGGCGGTCGATGCGCTTTCGGGGCGCGGATCGCGCGACGAGGGAGCAGCCGGTGATGAGCATGGTCGTCACCGCTCAGGCGGGCGCGATCGCAGCGACGGCTCCGACGATGGCTCCACGCAGTTCGACCTGGACGCGCGTGCGCTCGCGCAATCGATCCGAGAGTTTGTCGAGACTCCCGACCAGGCCGGCCATCCCATTCACCTGTTCAACCACATCGCGGGTCGCGATCACTGGATCGTCGTTCCAATAGCGATCACCGAGAGCCCTGCCGACGCGGCGGCTGCGACGCACGCTCGGCTACGCGGGTCGCTGCGGATCCGGATGACCGAGACTCACCGATCGACGACCGCGCGCTCGTTTGGCTTTGAGGAGGCGGTGATCGTGCTCGACTGCGACGATCGTCGCTGGAGCATCGGGTTGTACCGCGACCGCGACGCGTTGTCGGCGACGCTACTCGACGCACCGCTCGACGATGCGCAACTCGGCGATCTTGCGGAGCGGCTAGCTCGCTGCGGGGTCCGCTTCAGAGGTAGACCCGCGAAAAACGAGAGACCTGACGGCTTTTCAACCCGGCCGGGTCCGTCTATAATACGACGCGTGGACGATTTGGCGTGAAGCGTCAGCAATCGGCCGTCGCGTTGCGCTACGACCGCAGACTACCGGCGCCGATGCTGGTAGCGAAGGGTCGGGGAGAGCTCGCGGGGCGTCTGATCCGGATCGCCGAAGACCACGACGTTCCGATCGTCAATCGTGAGCGTCTTGCCGACGACCTCTACTTTGTCGAGGCGGGCGACTTCATCCCCGAGCCGTTCTACGAAGCGGTTGCGGAGATACTTGCGTTCGTGTGGCGCGTGTCGGACGGAGAGCGACGCGATGATGATACGGATCGAAAAGGTAAAAAAGGTGTCTCATGAAGAAAATCAAGGTCAGCGACCTGCGACCGGGGCTGCGCTTTGACAGACCGGTCTACGTGGACGATGAGAATCTGCTGGTACCCGAGAACGTAGAGATCAAGCAGAAGGACATCGACCGTCTGGTGAAGTGGCGGGTCGCTACCGTTTCGACCGACGGCAAGCCGATGAAGGAGCTGCCGTCGGCAAAGAAGAACAGTTTTCTGCGTCAGGCGTTCAGCACGCCCGAACAGCAGGCCGTGATGGACGGGTACAGCAAGCTCGCCGCCGAGATGCAGGATGTGTTCGAGCGCGTGACCGGGCAGGTTTCGGTCAGGGCAGCCGAGGTCGATGACGTGGTCGACCGGCTGTTCAAGCTCCTTGAGCAGAAGAAGAACGATGTCATCCAGCTCATCCTGTACGGCCTGCAGGGCGAGTCGGGTTTCATAGAGAACGCGCTCAACTGCGCGGTGCTCGCGACGCTCGTCGGTCAGAACCTGAACATGGTGCAGCACAAGCTGCTGCAGTTGTCGACCGCCGCGCTCCTGCACGACGTCGGGATGCTACGCATTCCGGCCGCCGTCCGGAACAAGCGCACCGAGCTCACACCCGAGGAGATCGCGGTCATCCAGAACCATCCGACGGTCTCGTACAAGATCATCGCGAAGGAGATGCGGTTTGCCGAAGAGATCGGCGTCGCGGCGCTTCAGCACCAGGAGCGCTGGGACGGAGCAGGGTATCCGCGGAAACTCTCCGGGACGAACATCATCCCGCAGGCACGGATCATCTCGGTTGTCGATGCGTTCGAGGCGATGGTGAGCAAGCGACCCTATCGAAGCTCGATGATCGGGTACGCTGCGATGCGGGCGATTCTCAGCGACAATGGGCGACGGTTCGACCCTGATATACTGAAGGTCTTTATCCGTACGATGGGCATCTACCCGATAGGCAGCGTGGTTCTACTGAAGAACGGCTGCATCGGTCGGGTCATCGATGTGAATCCGTCGAGCCCGCTGCGTCCGAGCGTCAAGATCATGATCGACGAGCGCGGTCGCGAGTATCAGCGTGACGAAGGCGTGGTGATCGACCTGGCCGCGGACAAGGAGCTGTTCATCGCTCGTGCGGTCGACCCGAAGGAACTCGCCGACGGCGTCAAGAAGTAGCTCCGAAGGATCGAATGACGCGCCAGATCGGTGCTGCGAGTCGACCGTTCGAAAAGGCGCCGTCGGCGAGGCGCTCGCTGCGGCGTACCTGGAACGCAACGGGTATCGAATTCTCGAAAGAAACCTCAGAAGTCGGTCCGGTGAGGTCGATATTGTAGCCGTAGAGGGTGGCACCATCGCTTTTTGCGAGGTCAAGAGTTGGGAACGGATGCCCAAAGCAGGGTTGGAATACGCCCTGAGCCGCCGGAAGCAGGGACGCATACTACGGACCTCACTCTGGTACCTTGAACAGCATCCGGGTCTTCGTCGACTGCAGCCGCGGTTCGACGTGCTCTTTGTCCATGCGCAAGAGGTGGAGCATATCGTGGACGCCTTTTGCGGGTATGGAGCATGGTGAAGATAGCGAGAAAATCCGATCCGAAACGAATCGCCGAGCTCAAGAAGAAGATCCGTGACGCGTCGTACGTGGACGAAGCGATCCAGAAGATCGCTCAGCAGCTCAGCAACGAGCTGATCCACTCCAAGTGACACGCCAAGGCGGTTGACGCAGGGCTGGACCGGCGGTACGATTCGGCATGCTTCGCGCGCTCTTTCCTGGTTCGTTCGATCCCCCGACCAACGGCCATCTGAACCTGCTTCAACGAGCCCACCGGATCTTCCCGGAGATCGACGTGGTGATCGCTGTGAACCCGGGTAAGCAGTACACCTTTACCGCAGACGAAAGGTTTGAACTCGTGACCAGGATGATCGAAGGGCTCGACAACGTACACGTGCATGTCTGGGACCAGCTCATCGTGAAGTTCGCCGAGAAGGTCGGCGCGCGGGTCATGATCCGCGGTGTCCGCGCGCTCGCCGATTTTGCGTACGAGTTCGAGCTTTCGATGATCAACAAGGGCCTCAATCCGCAGGTTGAAACCTTCTTCCTTCCCACCGACCCGCAGTACTTCGTGCTGCGTTCAACATCGATCAAGGAGCTTGCGCGGCTCGGTGGAGATATCTCCGGCATGGTTCCGCCGTACGTCGCCGATGCGCTGGCTGCCCGAATCGGACCCGAATCGAGAAAGCAGAGTTGTTGACATCGCTATGGTGTTGCGATATGTTCTGGCAAACCTGCGCCGGGCGGCTGCCCGGCTTTCGGGAATCATGAGCGAGGTTTCTGATGGCTGTACCCAAGAAAAAACACTCCAAAGCGCGAACGCGCCGGCGACGGAGCATCAACGCGAAGATCAAGCTTCCGACGCTGATCACTTCTCCCGAATCAGGCGAGCCGGTCATGCGACATCACGTCGACATGAAGAGTGGTTTCTACCGCGGTCGGCAAGTCTTTGAACCCGAAGAGCTTGAATAGAGTCAAGGAGTAAGCAATGGCAGACGAGTTGTTTGAGAAGATGAAGAAGCTCATCGCTGAGAAGCTCGAGATCGACGAGAGCAAGATCACGATGGAGTCTTCGTTCCGGCAGGATCTTGGAGCGGACAGTCTCGACACGTTCGAGTTGGTGTACGCGATCGAAGAGGAGCTCGGCATCGAGGTCCCAGACGAGAAGGCGAACGAGTTCGAAACGGTCAAGGATGCGATCGACTTCATCCGATCGCAGAAAGAGTAGGTTCTCAAACGGCGCGCCCGATCGGGCGCGCCTTTTTTGATCCCGATGGTCAGACTCTTCAAAAAGCCGGATGCGCGTCCGCTCTCCGAGTTGTCCAGCGAACGCAAGGGCGAACTCGTGCTGTTTCAGCGCAACGCCGGTATCAAGTTCCGCAATATAGAAGCGCTCAATATCGCGTTCAGTCATCGTTCGTACGCGAACGAGCAGAACAGTGGTCTCAACAATGAGCGCCTCGAGTTCCTTGGCGACTCGGTTCTCGGTCTCGTCGTCGCCGAATACCTCTATCGGGAGCTTCCCGGTCGGCCCGAAGGCGACCTCGCCAAGATCAAGAGTTTCGTCGTCAGCGAGGCGAGCCTGTCCGAGATAGCGCGTCGAATCAGGGTCGACAACTACATTCTGATCGGGAAGGGAGAGGAGTACTCGGGCGGGCGCGCGAAGAAGGCGCTCCTTGCCGACGCGCTCGAAGGGATCATCGGCGCCTACTTCCTCGACAGCGGGTTCAAGGAGGCGCGCCGGTTCGTGCTCGATCTTCTGGTTCCAGAGATCAACCGGGTCCTGGAGAACCGGCATGAGAAGGACTACAAGACGCTGCTTCAGGAACTGGCGCAGAAGTCGTACAGGACCTACCCGAAGTACGTCCTGTCCAAGAAGACCGGCCCCGATCATGACCGGACCTTCTGGATCGAAGTCGACGTTGCCGGAACGCGGTACGGACCCGGGAAGGGGCCTAACAAGAAGCAAGCCGAGCAGGCCGCCGCGCGCTCTGCGTACGAGAAGCTGCACGACCAGCGGTCCGGGGGCCGGTCGCGAAAGCGTACCGATGGGCGACCCAACGCGCGCGCCGGCGGCACAAACCAGCCGCACGAGTGAGAGCCGGGGTGCGGTCACTCGGTCGGGATTCGGGTAGGCGTGGTACCGAGCCGCGTCTCGTAGAACCTGCGGGCAATGCCGACGAGCGTGTCCTGCGCGTTCAGCGACGGGTCGTCGATGACCGTTTCCAGCAGATGCTCCAACACAACGCCCAGAAGCGGGCCCTTCGGGATACCCGCTTCGATGAGCGTCCGGCCGTTCACCGCGAGGTCCTTCAGCGACACCGCGTGTTCGCTCGATAGCTGGTCGGCGACGCGTCGCAGGAGCGCCGCGAGTGACTGTTCGCCACCGCGAGCGGCCGCGATCGCGTACGTGTCCGCGCGTCGCAGCTCGATCAGGTCGGCGATGCGCTCCTCTCCCACACGAGCGATGAAGCGGCGAACCGCGGCGTCGGTCCATTCGTCGGTGTAGTGAAACATGTGGTGGCGCACCAGATGCGCGACGCGCGAAGCGACCGCGTTCGGGTACTTGAGGCGCCTGAGAATCGTTTCGGTCATGCGCGCAGACTCGCCGTCGTGCCCGTGAAAGATACGCTCTCCGTCGCGGATCTCGAGCGTCGGCGGCTTGCCGATGTCGTGGAGCAGCGCGGCCAGGCGGACATCGGGGTTGTCGTGCGGTGCAGCATCCACGGCGATGATCGAGTGCTCGAACACGTCGAAGCGATGTCGACCGCGCTGCTCCACGCCGATCGCGTCGACGAGCTCGGGCAGAAACGTCGCGAGTAATCCGGTCTCCGCCATCATGCGAAATCCTTGAGACGGCGTACGGCTCGCGAGGATGCGCGTCAGTTCGTCGCGGATACGCTCGAGCGATACCGACGCAAGGCGCCCTGACAGCGCGCCGATCGCTGCAAAGGTCGGTGCGTCGATCGCAAACTCCAGCTGCGTTGCGAAGCGGATCGCGCGCAGCATCCGCAGCGCGTCTTCGCTGAAGCGTTCGTGCGGGTCGCCGATAGCGCGGATCAACCGGTTGTGGATGTCGGCTTCTCCGTTATGGGGATCCAGGAATCGGTCGGCGAGCGGGTCGAGCGCCATCGAGTTCATCGTGAAGTCACGCCGCGCAAGGTCGGCAAAGATGTCGGATATGAACTCGACCCGGTCGGGGCGCCGGCTGTCGGTGTAGGGGCCCTCGGCGCGATACGTCGTGACCTCGTAGTGAGTGGAACCGTGCACGATAGTCACGGTGCCGTGCTTCGCGCCGGTGGGGATGACCCTGCGAAACGCGAGCGCGACCTGGTCAGGCGTCGCGTTGGTCGCGAAGTCGAAGTCTACCGGCTCTCCGCCGAGCACCAGGTTGCGAACCGCACCGCCGACCAGAAACAGCTCGTAGCCCGACTGCCGGAAGCGGGTCATGAAGTCGAGTACCTGACCTGGTATTCGGGCTACAAGCTGTCTACGGCGTCGGTCGGTCACGCGCGCATTATCTCAGAAGACAAAAAAAAGACCCAGCGTACGCCGGGTCTTTTTTCTTGCACCGCGCGCACACGCGGACGCGCGACGCTGACGCGTCGGTCTACTGCAGGAGCTGAAGAACCGACTGCGGGATCGTGTTCGCCTGTGCGAGCATCGCGGTCGACGAGGCGTTGAGGATCTGGTTCGTGACGAACCGGACCGTCTCGTGCGCCATGTCGGTGTCGCGGATCTGCGATTCGGTCGCCTGAAGGTTCTCAGCGCCGACCGACAGACCAGCTCGCGCGTGATCGAGGCGGTTCTGATACGCGCCAAGGTCAGCTCGCTGCTTGTTCACGCGACGCAGCGCGGAGTCGATCACGCCGATAGCCGCGTTCGCGCTGTCCGGGTTGCTGAGCGAGATGAAGCTTGCCGTGTGCGGCAGTCCGCCGGCACCCTGAATCCCGAGTCCCTGCGCGGTCATCGTGCCGATGAAGACGCGCTCGCGCTGATCCATGTTCGCCCCGATGTGGAACCACATCGACGCGGTGACCACGTTCGTGCCCGTCTCCTGCGCGAAACGGCCGGTCAGGAGGTTCATGCCGTTGAACTGCGCGTGCGACGCAATCCGGTTGACCTCGTCGACGAGCTGCGACACTTCGACCTGGATCTGCATCCGGTCCTCGGAGCTGTAGATTCCGTTGGACGCCTGGATCGCGAGTTCGCGCAGGCGCTGCAGGATGTTCGACGTCTCCTGGAGGTAGCCCTCGGTCGTCTGTATCATCGAGATACCGTCAGCCGCGTTTCGCTCCGCCTGCTGGAGTCCCCGGATCTGGCTTCGCATCTTTTCGGACACCGCCAGTCCTGCCGCATCGTCTCCGGCGCGGTTGATCCGCATGCCCGAGGAGAGCTTCTCGATGTTGCCCTGCAGTCGCATAGCGTTGAACTTGTTTTCACGCTGGGCGAACATCGCGCTCATGTTGTGGTTGATGATCATCTCATCCTCCTTGATAGATTGCCGGAACGTCCCTGTTCCGGTGGTGTTTCCACCTCGACTAGAGTTTCGGCGTTTGAGAATCCGGGTTGAGTGTTTTGTTCTCCTGCGTGACTTCCCTGCGGCGCCTTACATCGGTATGCTGCTCAATTGTGAAGGCGGTACTATGCACCGGCGGTGAGGGGCCGAGCCCGGCGCTGTTCGCAGCGCGTTGCGGTGCTGGCGACCTGACGATCGCGGCAGACTCGGGGCTCGATCTTGCGGTTCGACTCGGACTGATGCCGGATCTGATCGTCGGAGATTTCGACAGCGTGTCGGACCCCGGGTTGCCGTCTCGGTATCCGTCGGCCGAGGTGATTTCGTTTCCTCGCGATAAGGATGAGACCGACACCGAAATCGCGATCCGAATTGCGCGCGAGCGCGGCGCGACCGAAGTCGTCCTGGTCGGCGGCGGCGGGGGGCGGCTTGACCATCTGCTCGGAATCGTCGAGCAGTTTGAGCGCAACAGCCGGCCCGACCTGTGGATTTCCGCCGGCTGTGTTGTGCGCGCGATCGACAGCGAGATTCGGGAAACCGGCGCTATCGGTGATATCATCAGCTTCATACCGCTCGGGTGCGAGCCGTGTACGATGCGGTCGACCGGCCTGCGCTGGCCGCTCGACCGAATCGAGTGGCGCCGCGGCGATATCGGCGTGAGTAACGAGTTTGCGGAACCCGACGTATGCGTGACTATGCGCACAGGCCTGCTGCTGATGATCCGGCCGTCTGGGGAGGTGTGATGGCGTCGGGTGCCGCTGACAGCGCGACGTTCCGCGATCTTGCGCTCGCGCTGACCGAAGAGGAGCGGCGTAGCCTGCTGAAGCGGATATCGTCGAGCCTGAGCCTGCGAGGTACCCCCTCTGAGGCACCGGTGTCGAGCGAGGGTGCCGCTGCAACACGCAGCGACGCGATCACGCGCGAAATCGAGGCGATGGGATTCTGGCGTCGCGTGCGTCTGTTCTTGAGACGCCTGTTCAGCGCGCGCAACGACGAGCAGACGTATGTCGAGTTTCGGCTGGCGGAGATCCGGCGTCGCGCGCGCTCGGTGCTGCCCGGGCTCGCGCCGCTCGAGCATCACACGATCGAACCGGTTGTTGCGAACGAGGTGTGGGAGCTGTACCGGCACGCGTACGCGGTGATACCGTTCTTCCTCGATCTGTGGCGTGGCGGTTCGGTGCTTCAGGAGTCGGTCGGATTCCTGCTCGCGCAGCGAATCCCCGCGGCCAAGGAGCACCTGGGAGATTTCGCGTCGCTCGGCGAACTACAGGAAGCGTTTCTGGAGCACGAGTTGAAGAGCTCGGTCCGCAAACTCGTGGTCGACCGGCTCGACGCGTACATCGACGGAGTCCCGAA
>SKVA01000229.1 GCA_007129695.1 Spirochaetaceae bacterium
GCTGGTCGCCGTGCTGCTGGGGTTCATCGTGTTCGCCGAGTGGCGCGGCGTTCGGGTCCCGCGGCTCGTGATCGGATCGGTCCTGATCGTCGTGGGCGGAACGCTGGTGGCTACGAGCTGACCCAGAACAGCAGGCTCGCCCCGCCGACGGCGATCACCGCGCCGACGACCTCGCGCGGGGTGACGCGCTCGTGGAAGAGGAGCACCGACGGGACGATGATGAGCACCGGTACGAGTGCCATCAGCGTGCTCGCGACGCCGGCGCTCGTGTTCTGCGCGGCGAACAGACCGAGCGATACGCCCAGAAACGGGCCGAATACCGCGCCAAGTCCGATCCACCCGAGCGCGCGCGCGTCGGAGAATGCGGCCGCAACTCGACCCCAGCGTCGCGTCACCGTCAGCACGATCGAAAACCCGATCAGAGCGGCTATCACGCGGATCTGCGTCGCCGCGAACGCGTCGAGCGTACGCCCGGCGCCGATTCGGCCCAGGATGAGCCCCGCAGCCTGGCCGAGTGCGCCCAGGAATGCGAACACGATGCCGCGCGCGCGGTAGCGCGCGGCACGGGTAACGACCGCCGGCACGCCGGGAACCCCGTCGGGGCGGTGTGGCCGTGTCGGGCGGAGCACGACGAGCGCGATTCCGCCCACCGTCAGGACCGTCCCGACGCTTCCGAGCAGCGTGAGTGGCTCGTCCAGGAAAATGCGCCCCAGGATCGTCGTCATCGGTGGGACCGACGCGTAGATCAGCATGCTGATCCGCGCGCCTATATCGACGAAGGCCTGGAAGAGGAACAGGTCGCCCAGCACGAAGCCGACGAGCCCCGACAAGAGCAGCCATCGCCACGCGTCGGCCGGCACGTCGGTCGGGATCGCGACGCCGCGGAACGCGATCCCGTACAGCGCGAACAGCAGCGTCGCCGGGACCAGACGCGTGATGTTCACCGTGAGCGAGCCGACGCGCCGGCCGGCCGACTCGAAACTGAGCGCAGTGATTGTCCAGCAGAGCGCCGTCGCGAGCGCCGCGATCTCTCCGATCCGCGATTCCATCCGCTCGAATATACACCGGATGACACGACTGGAAAAAAAGCGGCGTCCGTGCTTTCATAGGGTGCAGATGACGAGAGACCTCGAGGCGGAGCTCCAGTCGATTCCCAACTGGACGCACGTCTCGTTCAAGAAGAACATCCTCGACGCGCTCGACCGGTCGCTCGAGGAGGCCGAAACGGTCGAAAACGTGCTCGAAGGCTTCTACCAGGGGCTCGGTATCACCGGAACCGGGTCCGGCGCGCCGGGGCTCTTCTGCGTGACCGACCGGCGCATGATCTTCATGCTGTCCGGCACGAGCAAGCGCGCGCCGGAGGCGCTCGACTACGACTCGGTGGTCGCGGTCGAAACCAAGCGCGGCTACTCGTCGACCCGGATCACCGTGCGGCTGACCGACGGCGATGTCACGCTGACCGCGGTCAGCAACGCGAACCGCGTCAACTCGTTCATATCCGCGCTCAGACTCAAGATCGAGGCTCCGGTGGAGGAGGTAGGCGACGCCGACGGCGGGCAGGAGGGCCGGATCGCGAACCTCAACTTCCTGCACAACGAGGCGCGCAAGATCTACGTCGCGGTGAGCGAGTACAAGCAGTTCGCCGGCGAACCGTCGTTCCAGCGGCAGCTGGTCGACGATCTGTTCGTGCTGTCGTACGTCTGCATCGAAGGGCAGCCCGAGCTCTCCGAGGAGACGAGGCTCTTCCTGTCGATGGTCTTCATGCCGCTTCGCCAGCGGCTCGTGAACGACCGTGAGCTCGTCGAGGACCTCTTCCGCTACGACTCGCTGCCGCTCCACCACCGCAAGGCGATCCTGTCGAGCTGGCACGCGTTCAACAACGAGATCCAGAAGGTCGGCCGCGCCAAACTCAACGGCGCGCTGAAGAGCCTGTCGTTGCTCAAGACCTACGACGAAGAGGAGGATACGTCGCACTTTGACCGCGTTGCCGCGACGTTCAACACCTTCGCGCAGGTCACGGTGAAGGCCGACGGAACGGTGACGCCCGACGGTGAGGCTCGGCTCAAGCGCGTTCGCAAGCTCGTCTACGGCGAGACCGAGGCCGCGATGCAGGCGACGCGAAAGCAGGAAAAGAAGGCGATCGCAAAGGCGCGCGAGCGCGAAGTGGAGCCCGAAGAGTCGCTCGAAGAGATCCTTGAGAAGATCGATTCGCTGATCGGTATGGACAAGGTGAAGGAGCAGATCAGGACCTTCATCAACCTCATCGTCGTTCAGCAGGAACGCATCAAGCGCGAGCTCCCCGTGACGCCGGTGTCGCTTCACGCGGTGTTCTACGGCCCGCCCGGGACCGGCAAGACGACGATAGCGCGGCTCCTGGGCAAGGTGTACCGTGCGATCGGGCTGCTCGAATCGGGGCATCTGACCGAGACCGATCGCGCCGGGCTGGTCGCGGGGTACGTCGGTCAGACCGCGATCAAGATCGACGAGGTCGTCACGAACGCGATGGACGGCGTGCTGTTCATCGACGAGGCGTATACGCTCGCTATGAACAAGGGCGACAAGGACTTCGGGCAGGAGGCGATCGACACGCTGCTGAAGCGGATGGAGGACCACCGCGACCGGCTCGCGGTGATCGTCGCCGGCTACCCCGACGAAATGAAGAAGTTCATCAACTCGAATCCGGGGCTCAAGAGCCGCTTCAACCGCTTCTTCTACTTCGAGCACTACTCACCCGAGGATCTCCTTCGGATATTCAACATCTTCATGGAGAACGCGAGTTTCAACCTGACCGGCCCCGGGCGAGGCGCGGTGCTTCGGCTCTTCCGCGAGTTTCACGGCGCGCGCGACAAGACGTTTGGAAACGGCCGGTTCGTGCGAAATCTCTTCGAGCGGATGGTCGAACGACAGGCGAACCGGATCGCGTCTATCAGCCCGCTGACCGATGAGATTCTGTGCTCGCTCACGAAGGCAGACGTACCGACGCGTGAAGAGCTGACCGAGCACGACTGAGCTCGCCGAGCGATCAGGAGGACCGATGAACCGCCACTTGAGCTATTTCACCGGAAAGCGCGTCTGGATAACCGGCGCGAGTTCGGGTATAGGGTACGCGCTCGCCGACGCGCTCGGCGGCGCGGGCGTTGCAACGCTCGTGAGCGCACGCCGGCGCGACCGGCTCGACGCACTCGCCGCGCGCCACGCGTCTATATCGGTCCTTGAGCTCGATCTGGCCGATCGCGATTCGATTGCTGACGCAGCGGCGCGCGCGTGGGACATGACCGGCGGCATCGACGTGCTGATCAACAACGCTGGCATCAGCCAGCGGTCGGCCTTTGTGGAGGCGCAACCCGCCGCGCTCGAGCGCGTGATCAACGTCGACCTCCTTGGCACGATGCGGCTGACGCAGACCGTCGCCGCGCGGATGGTGACCGTCGGGTCGGGGCACATCTGCGCGGTCACGAGCGTCGCGGCGAAGATTCCGACCCCGCAGCGGACCGCGTACGCAGCCGCGAAGGCCGGTGTACACGCGCTGTTCGACGCGATGCGCGGCGAGCTCGAACCGGTCGGGATCACGGTGTCGCTCGCGGTACCCGGGTACGTGAACACGGAGATAAGCACGCACGCGCTGACCGGTACCGGCGCCGAGCACGGCGTGATCGATCGTAACCAGGCGACCGGCCGGTCGGCCGAGTCGTGCGCCGGGGAGATCCTGCGCGGGCTCGCGAAGCGAAAGCGCGAGTTCTACGTGTCGATGGCGCCGCGGATCTGGCTGGGTCTGGCTCTGCGACGCGTTGCGCCGGGGCTGCTGTGGAAGACGCTCGCGAAGGCGCGGATAACCTGAGAGACGGATTGAGTCCGGTGCGCGCCGGATCAGGAGGAACGATGACACCGACAAGAGAGCAGGCGTTTGCGCTGCTCACCGACTACACCAAGAGCGATAGCCTTGTCCGCCACGGGCTGAGCGTGGAGGCGGTGATGCGCCACTTCGCGCGGAAGCACGGCGAAGACGAGCAGAAGTGGGGGGTGATCGGCCTTGTCCACGATCTGGACTGGGAGATGTTTCCCGAAGAGCACTGCGCGAAGACGCGCGAGATTCTGGAGTCCGCCGGCTGGCCCGACGACTACATCCGCAGCATCATGAGCCACGCGTGGGGGTTCGTCACCGACGTGAAGCCGGAGCACGTGATGGAGAAGGTTCTCTACGCGACCGACGAACTGACCGGGCTGATCACCGCGACCGCGCTGATGCGCCCGTCGCGCAGCATCCTGGACCTCACCGCGAAGAGCGTCCGCAAGAAGTGGAAGGAGAAGAGTTTCGCGGCGGGCGTCGACCGGGATGTGATAGCGAGCGGTTCCGAGATGCTCGGGGTCGAGCTCACCGATCTGATCACCGAAACGATCGAAGCGATGCGCACCGTCGCCGACGACATAGGGCTGCGCGGAGAGCCTGCTGGAGGGAACCATGGAACCGAATGAAATCAAGGCGATCACGCGGCCGTCGAAGGAGCTGCTCGACACGTTGCGCGAACACGTCGATTCGGCGACTGCTGCCGGTGAGCTGTCACGGCTCGGCATTCGCGACCCGTTCATCAAGGGCCTCACCTCGTGGACCCCCGGCGTCAGGATCGCGGGCCCCGCAGTTACGCTCCAGTTCATGCCCAAGCGCGAAGACCTCTACGGCGAAGGCGAATACGTCAACCCGGAGGCGCAGCTCCACCGTCACGCGCTCTACCAGGCGGAGGCCGGCGACATCGTCGTCGTCGACGCGCGCGGCGATATCAAGAGCGGCGTGTTCGGCAACATGATGCTGACCTATCTTGCGGGCAAGGGCGGGCTCGGCGTCGTCATCGACGGCGCGATCCGCGACTTCCCGATCGCAAAGACGCTTGGCCTCGGCTTTTGGCTGCGCGGCGTGACGCCGAACTTCCACACGCAGACCGACATCTTTCCGTTCGCGGTCAACGTCCCGGTCGCGTGCGGTGGCGTTCTGGTGATGCCGGGCGACATCATCGTCGCCGACGACGACGGGGCGGTCGTGATCCCGATCGCGCTCGCCGAAGAGCTCGCCGAGCGCGCGCAGCACCACGCCGAGTGGGAAGACTTCAGCCGCGAGATGCTCGAGCA
>SKVA01000521.1 GCA_007129695.1 Spirochaetaceae bacterium
ATTGGTACGTGATGGTCATTGGCGTGCGCACCGCGCACCAGGGCCAGGGGATCGGCAGCCGCCTGATGCAGGCGATCACGGCAACGTGCGATGCCGCCGGAGAGCCGGTCTACCTGGAGACCGAGACTGAGGCGAATCTGCCGTTCTACGCGCGCCACGGGTTTGAGGTGATCGAGCGCGTCATGCTTCCGGAGCTCGAGCTCCCGATGTGGGAGATGGTGCGCGAGCCACAGGGGTTGTAGGACACGGCTGCGCTGCGACCGCGCCGCACCCGGGGTTGCCGATGACGACGACCGAAGCCGAGTACCGGCGCCGGATCAACCGCGTGATCGACTACGTCGAGAACAACCTGGACCAACCGCTCCCCCTTGAGCAGCTGGCCGATGTTGCGCTCTTCTCGAAGTTCCACTTCCATCGCGTGTTCTTCGCGATGGTGCGCGAGACGCCGGGGCAGTTCGTCCAGCGTCTGCGGATCGAGAAGGCGGCCAGACTCCTGCTGGCAAACCGCGCGCGCGCGGTGACCGAAGTCGCGCACGACTGCGGGTTTGCCGACTCAGCCGCGTTCGCCAGGGCGTTTCGCGCCGCGTTCGGCGCGAGCGCGACCGCGTACCGCTCCGGTGCACGTCCGGCCGGAAGCGCACCGAGTAGCAATCCGGGCACAACGGACCGCAACCACGGCAAAGAAGCCACGACCGACCAACGGTATTGTGATCGCATATCTGATTCCGACAGGAGGATTGCGATGGCAATGCCAACCATGCAGCCGATTCCGGCCGAGGCGGTCACGGTGACCGACCAGCCGGAACTCACCCTTGCGTACGTTCGCCACACCGGACCCTACTTTGGCGACGAACAGCTCTTCCAGCGATTGTTCGGCGAACTCTACCGCTGGGCCGGGCCGCGCGACCTGGTTGTGCGCGGCGTGACACAGGAGATCGTCATCTACCACGACGACCCCGAGACGGTCGCTCCAGAGAAGCTTCGCGTGAGCTGCTGTATCCCGGTTCCCGCACAGACCGAGACTGCCGGGCAGGTGGGACTGATGACGCTCGCCGCCGGGCGGTACGCGCAGGCCCGGTTCCGCCTGGACGCGACGCAGTTCGGCGGTGCGTGGAACTGGGTGTTCGGCGAGTGGCTCCCGCAGAGCGGGTACCAGCCCGACGATGGACTCTGTTACGAACGGTACCAGGATCACGAGCCCACCGAAGAGCTCGACGGCACCGCCGGTCGGACCTTCGTCGTGGATATCTGCGTCCCGGTGAAGCCGCTGTAGATGAACCTGGAGCGTGCGGGCGTCGATGCGGTCGCCTGCCGCCGGCTCAGGAGTCGACACTCGTGTCCGGCTGCCGGCCTGCCCTCACTTCCGATACACAGCAAAGAAGTGCGGCACCGGCGGATCCTGCGTATCGTCGTACGCCTCGAAGCTCATTTCGGTGAGGCCGCATCGCACGAAGCCGTTCATCTCGTCTCGGTCGAGCGGGAGCGGGATGTCGTCCTCCTGCTCGCCGACGGCCCGGCTGCGACACGAGACGAGCAGATGCCCGATGGGTGCGACGAGCGAGACCATCGCGTCGCGCGCCATGACGCGGTACTTCCCGGGCAGGACCTGTATGGTATTGCACTCGTAGACGACGTCGAAGCTCGACGCCCATTCGCTCGGGTAGTCGAACAGGTCTGCCACCAGGTAGTCGACGCGGGTGTCGGGATAGCGGTTTCTGCACAGACGGATCGCTTCCGGAGAGATGTCGAACGCGGTAACCTCGTAGCCGGCTTCGCTGAGCGCCTCGGCGTCGTCGCCGACCCCGCACCCGATCACGACCGCCGTGTGTCCCGCGGGGTCAGACGGAGAAGACGTCAACCATTCGATGAGATAGGGGTTGGGCTCGAGGTCGGCCCAGAAGACGGCGCGGTGGTCTCCGTTCGCGTCGCGGTAGATGTTGTCGAACCACCCGGTGGGATCGTCTCGCTGCTGGTACGACCTGACCATCTTCCGGTACGCGACCGGATCGAACTCGCTCATGCACTTCCTCCTTAGTACTTCGGTGTGCAGGCCCGCGTCGGACAAGAGTATTCAGTTCCGAGAGGAGTCGGCAACTGCACGGTCCGCAGGGCAGCCGCGGTGCGGATACCGATCTCCAGCCGCTGCCTTGCGCTCGCCGCTGCGGCCGTCTATAGTCGGGTTCGCGGGACCGCAAAGGGGTACAGATGAGACTCGGAGTCAGCAGCTACAGTTACTCGTCCGCGGTGAAGGCCGGGGCGATCGGGTTCACCGATATCCCGCGGCTCGCGAGCGAGGCAGGGTTCGACGAGCTCGAGTTCTCGGAGTTCATGCTGTCGGACGGCGAGACGACGGCCGGAATGGCGGAAACGCTTCGAACCGAATGCGCGCGGGTGGGCATGCCGGTGGGCAACTACACGATCGCCGGAGACTTCCTCACCGGAAGCGGCGGCGATCACGAGGCGGAAATCGAGCGGCTGAAGCGTGAGGTGGACGTAGCGGTGATCCTGGGGTCGCCGAGAATGCGCCACGACGCGACCCGCGGTCTTCCTGCCGACGCTCCCGCCTACTTCGGTTTCGACGACGTGCTGCCCCGACTCGCGCAGGGGTGCCGGGCGGTGACGGAGTACGCCCAGGCGCACGGCGTACAGACGATGATGGAGAACCATGGGTATTTTGCTCAGGACTCTGACCGCGTCGAAAAGCTCGTCAGGGCGGTCGCTCACCCGAACTTCGGACTACTCCTGGACATGGGCAACTTTCTCTGCGCCGACGAGTCGCCGGAGGCGGCGATCGGCAAGCTCGCGCGCTATGCGTTCCACGTCCACGCCAAAGACTTTCACACCAAGGCGGGCCACGTCATCGACCCGGGCGAGGGCTGGTTTCTGAGCCGCGGAGGAAACTATCTCCGCGGGGCTATCGCCGGGCACGGCGACGTCGGCGTCTTTCAGTGCCTCCGACAACTCGCGCGTTCGGGCTACGACGGAACCGTCTCGCTCGAGTTCGAGGGGCTCGAAGAGCCGGTGCGCGCGCTCGCGATCGGCGCGGCGAACGTCCGCCGGTACCTCGCAATGCTGTAGGCCCTGTCAGCGCCGGCCGCCTGTCAGCGCCGCGCGAGCCGTTCGCTCGTGAGCGCCGACAGAAGGACGAGCAGCGCCGCTATCGGGAACACACCGAGCGCGAGCGCGAACGAGGTCGCGTCCGAAAGTAGTCCGACGAGTCCGGGTATAACGATGCCTCCTACGGGAATCGCGAACTTCACCATCCCCATCGCGGTACCCGCGACGTGCCGGTAGCGAAGGCCCGCCGCGGTGATCGTGAGCGGGAGAAGCGGCCCGGCGGCCAGTCCGAGCACGAACAGCGGAACGGGTAGCAGCCCCACGGAGAGCGGCACGATGAACAAGAGGGTCGAGCAGAGCAGCGCGAGACCGGCAGCCATCACCACCATCCGGCCGGGCCTGCCACGCCCACCGACGACCCCGACGACGACTCGGCCCAACGCGAGTCCGATCAGGTAGAGCGCGAGCAGCAGCTGGGCGGCTTCCGCGTCGACGCCGCGAAGCTCCACGGCGAAGGTCGTGATCACTCCTGCGATGCCGACCTCGATTCCGACCGTTCCCATCGCAGCGAGCGCGAGCAGAATCATCGCTGGATCGGTGGAAAGTTGACGAAACACTCCGCGGTCGCTCCCGGCGCGCGACGCCCGAGCCACCGGCCGCAGGAAGGCGACGAGCACGGCGAGTGCACCGAGCAGGACGGCGACGCGACTGAGCGAGACGCGCCAGTCGAGCTCCATCGCCATCAGGTAGAGCGTGATCGCGACAGAGCCGACCGAGACTGCCAGATGATTGATCGTGACGAGCCGACTCTCGTGTCGGGTGTACATCTCGAGCAGCCACGCGTCGGTGACCGCCTCTGCCACCCCCATGCCGGCACCCATCAGGAGCATCACCAGGAGATTGGCAGCGAAGCTGTCGCTGCGGTAGAGCGTCGCAAACGAGACGCCGAGCATGACGAGTCCAATCGCCAGAATGGGAGCCTTGCGAAACCGATCGGCGAGTGCGCCGGAGATGACGACCGAGACTCCGAACCCGACGTTCTGCGTGGCGATCAGATAGCCGATCTCGCCCGCTGCGAGTCCCGCGGCACGAGCGGTCGCCCCTACGATCGCAACGCCGATACCGAGGAAGAACATCGCCAGAAAGGCCGAGCCGGTGGAGACCGGTCTGCTGGTGATGTGCATAGGGGTCCGCCGCTATCGGACGGCGGAGTTCTTCGGACGCTGAGCCCGATCCATCAACCACCACGCGGCGACGAGCGGGTCCTGGTCGGAGCTCCGCGTGTGGTGATCTTCGCCGGCTTCTACGACGACCACGTCACCGGTCTCGACCGGGTAGTCCGTTCCATCGATCGGGATAACCCCCGTACCCTGGACGAAGACGAAGACCTCATCAACCTCGTGTACGTGCCGACTCTCGGGGTGTGCGGTTTCCCCGGGCCTGAAGACGTACACGCCGCCGGATGCGATCTTCGCTCCGGGGAGCAGGTCGCCCAGCAGCTCGGTCGTTGTAGGGTGCAGGTTCTCTAACCGAAGCTTACGCATGCACGCGAGCATACCGCGAGCGACGGGTCGTGTCACGAGCGCACGAAAGCACTTTGCTGTTGAAGTCGTTGCAGATGAGCATCGCGACCGGCAACTCGGTCCGCGCCTCAGACGTGTTGAATCGGGCCGGCGGCACGCTCGTGCACGCGCCGAGCAGGATCACGGCAACACCGGCTACCCAGGCAAACGTCAGTTTCATCATATCCGCTCCTTCGGCACGAGCGCCGCTGCAATCAGTACGACCGCGGCGGCAGCAACGACCGCGGCTCCCCAACCCGACACGCCCGGGAAGACCGACGTCACCATCAGGTAGGGCTGAACCGCCGCCCATGCGAGTGCGACCAGCACGCCGCTCCCGATCGCGAAACCGGACGCGCGCCGCCACCGTGCGTGACGGGCGAACGGGGTGAAGTGGCGATCCCCCCGGATCAGCCCGCGCGCCACGCGAACCCCAACAAGCCCCGTCCCGACCGCCAGAAGCGAGATGAGCGACCACAGGAGTCCGACCCCGAACGAGATC
>SKVA01000256.1 GCA_007129695.1 Spirochaetaceae bacterium
AACCACTTGAACAGCGACTTGTCGCGTGCGGTCATGCATCCGATCGCGACGTGCGGCCACGCGAACGCGAGCAGTCCGACGACGAAGGTTCCGCCGAGCGCGACCGACGTGTACCGGCCGACCGGTCCCGGGTCGGACAGCATCGCCGGAGCCGTCTGCTGCAGCTGGCTCACCGCCTGCACAAGCCCCCCGTCCGGAAATAGCACCGCGATGACCCAGAAGAGGCTGCCCAACAGCGCGCTGACGTAGACGACGCCAAGGAAGATATTGACCCACGCGACGATCCGCATCCCGCCCAGGATCACCAGCACGATGAGGATGACCGTGGTATAGATCGCCCCCCAGATCGCAGGCAGGCCGGTCAGCGCCTGGAATCCGGCTCCGACGCCGAGCGGCTGGATCCCGATGTACGGAACGATGAACGCGAGGATGCTGATCGACAGAATCAGCCGCAGCCCCTTCGACTCGTAGCGCTCCGCGAGCACTTCGACCGGAGAGAGGAAACGGTTGATCTTCGCGAGCGCCCACAGGCGCGGTCCCAGGAACATATAGAGGCCGGCAAAACCGGCGACGCTGCCCCAGATGAACATCACGTAGCCAGGTCCCTCGGTGTATAGCAGTCCGGGAAACCCATAGAACGTCCACGCCGACGAGATCGCGAACAGCACAAAGAAGAACATCACGACGACGCCGATCGTCCGCCCGCCGAGCATGTAGTCTTCGGCCGTCTTGGCCGATATACGGTAGCCGTACGCGGCCATAGCTATGACGACCGCGCCGAACACGGCCAATGCGATGATGGTTACTGCCACTTGATCCTCCTACCGGTACGGCCAGAAAAAGAAAAAATAGACCACGTACGTGATCAACCAGAAGATCACGAACGCCACACCGATAACGAGCGGCATGGTCATCCAGCCGAAAACGATGGTTGGGAGTCCATCAGGGCCGACCCCGGTCCCCCCAACTACGAGAAACGCAATGAACCCGATGATCGACAAGAGGAGCAGGAACAGGTAGATCCGCCCCGGCCAGTGACGCGTCATTTCTCTCATTGTGCAAGAATATACGGGGATGCCGATTCTGTAAAGCAGGAACTATAGCTAATCAGTTGGGATTGGACCGAATAACGATCGGGACCGGGGCTCAGCGCCGCAACGCATCGGCGACCTGATCGCGATACGAGATGATCGCGGGGATGACCGCGAGCACGAGCGCGGCGGCGCCGAGCAGGCCCGCGCGCCGCCATTCGCGCGCGGACACCGTCGCGACGACGGTGAGGCCAGTCTGGTCGCTTGCGATCCGCGACAGCACCCAGGCGACGATCTGCCCGAGCCCCACACCGAGCAGGACACCTGCGACAACCTGAACCGCGACGGCCAACCAGACCGCGAGCAGGACGTAGCCGCTCGGTGCACCAAGCGCGCGCAGCACCGCAAACGACGAACGCTTGTGCCGCTGCGTCAGCCCGACCACTACGAGCACGGCCATCACGACCAGCAGCTGCGTCGCGAGCGAGAAAACCGCCAGAATCGCGCTCGCATCGCCAAGCAGCGCGTAGAGCTCGAAGAGAACCTCCGCAGGGAAGATTGCCGTCGTGGTAGGACGGTTGCGCAGTTCGCTGCGTAACACGTACGCGTCGCGGATCGTCGCGGGCTCAACGGCGATCGCCGGGACGCCAGGCACCTCCACTGCGGTCCACGGCGGCCCGATCGGAACCGCGGCGGCGTGGCCGAAGATCGACCCGTCCTCCGCGTGGCCCGTGCCCATCCCGTGGATGAACCAGACCGACTCGATCGCGACCAGGATCGCGGCGTCCCACGGGCTGTTGCGCGTCGCCATCCGACCGACGACCCGGTACGTGAACTCACCGTGCGGCGACCCGATTCCCCCTTCCAGAAAGCCGTGGACAGGCGTGAACTCGTCTCCGATATCGAGCCGTACGCGGCTGCCGACAACCGCTTCGTCGAGCGCGGCGAACACGCGGCCGTCGGCCAGCCCGGCCCTGTTGTTGCGGGTCGCGAACCCGGGAACGACACCGACGATCGGGTAGCCTGCGTACTGGTCGCCGAACCCAAGCGGCGACAGAAATGCGACCTCGGGGCGTTCGGTGAGCTCCTGGAGAACCGAACCCGGAACGAGCCCGATCGCAGACGGCTGCAGGTAGACGCTCGACAGCAACAACTGCGTCTGACTGCCGGGAGCGCCGACGATGAGGTCGAACGGGTCTGCCGCCGCGTTCGCCGCGCGACGCACCGCGAGTTCCTGCGCCGACACGCCGATCCCGATCGCCACCGAGAACGCGATGAGCAGAGTCACGACGGCGGCGGTCCCTCGTCCGGAGCGCAGGTCTGAGAGTACGTATGGAACCGGGTTCATCGACCGACCCCTTCGCCCGTCGGGCGCGCTACACGGTCGCGAAGCGATCCGGCTTCTATCGCGGCGACGCGATCCATCTGCGCGAGGAGGTCCGGATCGTGCGTGACGACGATCAGCGTCGCACCGGCCTCGGCTGCGACGCCGACAAGAAGCCTTCCGACGTCAGCCGCGCTTGACCGGTCAAGGCTCGCGGTCGGCTCGTCGGCGAAAATGACGGCCGGACGCGACAGGAGAGCGCGCGCGATTGCGACGCGCTGGCGTTCTCCGCGCGACATCGACGTGACGTCCCTGCCCCGGTCGGAGATGCCGACGCGCTCGAGGAGCGCAGCGGCGCGATCGCGCGGTCGGTCGGGCTGCGCGTGGATACGGCCGCGCGAGCCGGCCCGCTCGGCCGTGCCGAACGACGCGGGTAGCGCCACGTTACCGATCGGCGACATCCCCGGAAAGAGCAGAAAGTCCTGGAACACGAATCCTGCGTACGCAAGACGCCAGCGGTCGCGGGCGGCCTCGCGCATCGAGGTGAGCTCATCGAACCCCCACCGCACGACGCCCCGCTCCGGGCGCAGGATTCCCGATAGCACGTAGAGTAGCGTCGTCTTGCCGGAGCCCGACGGTCCGGAGATCCCCAACCGGGTTCCGGGCTCGACCTCCAGGTTCACGTCGTTCAATGCCGTCAGGGTCGACCCGTCGGGCTGACGGAACGACAACGAGCAATCGGTCGCGGTGAGCGTCATCGCGCGCCGTCTATCGCGCGCGATAGACGGCGTCCTCCAGGCGCATCAGGCTCACAAAGCCGGTCTCTTCGTCGACGTCGACGCCGAGCGACAGTCTGCCCTCGACCTCGACCAATCGGTTGAACCGGATCGGTTCGACGGTGCGTCGCGTCCGGACGAACACGATATCGTCGGGCCACTCGGCCTCGCTCGAGCAAAACGGGCAGTACTCCATCGGCAGGCGCGTCAGAACGAAGAAGCCGGCGTCGGGCTTGAGCGGTGGCGCCATGAAGCCGGAAATCACGACGCGCTGCCCGTCGAGCGCGCGCGTCTGCGCGCTGAATTCGACCCCGACCGAGTAGAAGTCGCGGAACCGCAACACCTGCGTGTTCGCGCCGAGCGACCCGACTATCCCCACCAGAAGGAGTCCAGCCAACGCGCGACGCCCCGCCGTGCGATTTGTCACTGATATCATCACCAGCTCAGGATAACCAACCGGTCCGGTAACGTACAGCGCCCGGAGAATCGCGTGCGACTGGTCCAAAGAGCGTAGACCGACCGCGAAAACGGGCGTACGGTGACTACACGTCCTTTGATGCGGAGGTATTCATGGCACGGAAAGCTCTTGTCACGTTGGCCGTCTTACTGCTCCTGATCGTCGGGGCGGGCATCGCCCCCGCCGACGACCAGCTGCCGGTGGTCGGATCGTACTACATGCCCGGAAACATCGCTCTGTCGCTGAGTGGTCAGGTGACGCTGGACAACGGGTTCGGAATCCGGGTGCTTCCCGGTTTCGAGTACCTGTTCACGAAGATACGACCGGCCGACGCGTTCGCGCTCGACTTCGGCGCGGGAGTGCGCGGACTGGCCGGCTTCCACCGGTACAGTTCGTTCGACCTGGGGTATACGGTTTTCGCTGTCGCGCCGATGATCACCGCGCACATCGGATTCCGTGGGCTCGGCTTCGTCGGCGCGGAGTTCCTGGAGCCGCTCGACATCTTCGCCGGACTCGGCCCCGGATTCTCGCTGGTCTATCCGACCGGTGACTGGGGGGGACTCGCGTCGCCGCGATCGGGCCTCGGTATCGCGAGCGTCAGCGGGTTCAACTACTTCGTGACCGACTCGATCGCGGTATCGCTGTCGGCGAGCTACTTCGGCACATTCGGTTCGTCCTACGCTGGAGCGTGGGGCACCGGGATCGGCGTCGTGTTCAAGCTCGGCCCCAAGGAGCCGCTCGGGGAGGCCGAACGCGTCGTGGTGCCGCGCGTGGACGGCCCGGTCTTCGGCGGCGCGATGATGTACAACATGTTCGTCGCGCTCTACTGGTCGACGACGTGGATGACGGGCTTCTGGTACGACGACGATACCTTCGCCGAAGGCCAGGGAGTCCGGATGGTACAGCGGTATCGCGACCAGCGTGATTCAGGAGAGATCGAGCACACGCGCGCGCTGCTGCGGATCAACACGGACGGTACGAAGTGGTGGCGTTTCGTGTTCGACGACGAAGAGCCAATCGAGTTCGAGGCGCTCGTCGACAGCGAGCTGCGGCTGCTCAAGATCCGCTACGTTGACCCGGGAACCGACCGCGTGGTCGAGTACGCGCCCGACGATCCGCGCGTGTGGCGCCGCACCGCCGAAGCGACGACGGGGTCGGACGTCGAGCCGGTTCGCGTCGGCGCCGAACGGATCACCGTCGCGGCGGGCACGTTCGACACCGAACGCTACCACTATCGCGACGACGACATCGACTTCACGTGGTGGGTGAGCGATCGCGTGCCCGGACGAATCGTCCAGTACAAGGGTCGCAGCCCCGACGCCGATGAGATGACCGGAGAACTCCTTGAGATCCTCTCCGGCGTCAGATCCCCGTGGGGAGACCCGCGGTAGTTGACATCGACCGGCGGCAGCTCCCGAGCGAGCCGCCGGTCAGCGCGGAGCAAACTCAGACGGGCTGCAGCCAATCGCTTCCTTGAACTGTCGGGAGAAGGATCCCGGGTCGGAGTAGG
>SKVA01000519.1 GCA_007129695.1 Spirochaetaceae bacterium
AGCATCGCCGTGTTGGCCTGTACCAGGATCTGATTCTTTACGAAATCGACCACCTGGGAAGCCATGTCGGTATCGCGGATGCGACTCTCTGCGGCAGCGAGGTTCTCGCTCGCGATGGCAACACCCTGCTGTGCGATCTCAAATCGATTCTGATACGCACCAAGATCTGCCCGCTGGCGGTTGACCACCCGCAATGCCGTGTCGACCGAACCGATGGTCCGGTTCGCGAATTCTGGAGTCGAGATCGAGATGATCCCGCCGTCGCCCTGCGCGTCTTCCAAGCCGAGTGCCCGGGCCGTCATCGTCCCGATGAACACCCGCTCGCTTTGATCCATGTTTGCCCCCACCTGGAACTGCATGATCTGTCCGGTTGCCGAGTCTCGTGCGAACGAGCCGGTCAACATGTTCATGCCGTTCAACTGAGAGTGGGAAGCAATATGATTGACCGCATCCACCAGCTGGGAGACTTCGACCTGGATCTGCATCCTGTCTTCGGCGGTGTAGATGCCGTTGGCACTCTGAACCGCCAGTTCCCGAATCCGGTGCAGGATGTCCTGCGTGTTCTGCAGGTATCCTTCGGTCGTCTGGATGAAGCTGACCGCGTTCTGGATATTGTGCTCCGCCTGGTTCAGTCCTCGAACCTGGCTGCGAAGCTTCTCGCTGACCGCGAGTCCAGAGGCGTCGTCTCCAGCACGATTGATCCGCATTCCGCTCGAGAGCTTTTCAATGTTGCCCTGTATCTGACCCGAACGAAAGTTCAGAGTCCGAGACGCGAATGCAGCGCTCGTGTTGTGATTAATGATCATATGACCCTCCTTGACGATTACCGAGGGCAATCCGTGCCCTCTCTTCTTCCTGCTCCGGGCGTTCAGGAGTAAATCGCGCTCCTCCTGCTCCACTCATACGCCGTCGCAGAAAGGCGGATCGGCTGCGCCGACTCACCCTTCTGACAGGACCTCGTCAAGGAAAGTGTTTTTCAAAGAACAAGCCATCGCGCTCATGGTCGCGTCGATGCCGGTCGAGAAGAAAACGAGTGGGTTGCCTCCGAAGAGGCAACCCCAAGCTGAAGAATAGTCGATCAGCCGAGCAATTGCAAGACTGACTGCGTCTGCACATTGGCCTGTGCAAGCATCGCGGTCGAGCTCTGAAGCAGGATCTGGTTGGTCGTGTAGCGCACGACTTCCCGAGCCATGTCGGTGTCCCGGATGCGGGATTCCGACGCCTGCAGGTTTTCGGCACCGACGTCCAGTCCGCGGATCGCGTGGTCGAGTCGGTTCTGGTAGGCACCCAGATCTGCACGCTGCTTGTTGACCTTACGCAACGCAGCGTCGACCACGCCGATCGTCCGGTTGGCGTTCTCAGGCGTCGATAGCGAGACAATGCTGTTGTCGACGTTCTTCACGCCGAGCCCGGTCGCAGTCATCGTACCCACGTACACCTGAACCCGCTGGTCCATGTTCGCACCGATGTGGAACCACATGCTCGCGGTCACGACGTTCTCTCCGGTATCTCGAGAAAACCGGCCGGTCAGCATGTTCATCCCGTTGAACTGGGCGTGACTCGCGATCCGGTCGACCTCGTCGACGAGCTGAGAGATCTCAACCTGGATCTGCATCCGGTCTTCGGCGGTGTAGATGCCGTTGGAGGCCTGGATGCTGAGTTCGCGGATGCGCTGCAGGATGTTCTGGCTCTCCTGGAGGTACCCTTCGGTCGTCTGGATGAACGAAATGCCGTCGGCTGCGTTTCGCGACGCCTGGTTGAGGCCGCGAATCTGCGATCGCATCTTCTCACTGACCGCGAGGCCTGCCGGATCGTCGCCAGCGCGGTTGATACGCATGCCCGAAGAGAGCTTTTCGATGTTTCCGCCTATACGATCGGCGATGACACCGTTCTGCCGCTGAGCGAACATCGCGCTCATGTTGTGATTGATGATCATGAAAATCCTCCGTGAAGTGATGTCTGAGCGGCGTCCCTGCCGCCCCGTCCCGGTCGATTGCCCGAGCCGCAACCCGATCTGAGTTCCCGCACCTCCTTCGCCGAAAACGGCTTTTTTCAACTTCTGCTAAACCGGCGTTCGAAAACTCCGATAAACAGAGAGGCGGGCTGCAATGCAGGCAGAACAGCCACCCCTGTGAGTCCGTTCGGCACACTCGGCCAGAAACTTGAGTCTTATTCTGTTGGTGTACGAGCGCTCCGTCTCGGCGAACAGCCGTCAGCGGGCGGGAGCGCCGGTCAGATCACTGTCCGTTGAGCTCTGCAAGGTAGGAAGTCGCGATCGGGTCTGACGGATCAATCTCGAGAACAGCCCGGAAGAATCCCTCTGCCTCTGTCGTCCGCTCCTGTCTCAGCGATACGATTCCCAGGTTCGATATGATCTTCGTGTTCTCCGGTTCCTGTCGTAGTGCCTCGATCAGCAGGTCGCGTGCGGTGTCGAGCTCACCGAGTTCCATCGAGCAGATCGCAAGTTCGTTGAGCGTGTCGGTGCGGCGAGGGCCGTGTTCGAGCGCGGTGTTGAACGCGTCTCGTGCGTCGGCGTAGCGCTCCATCCTGCGCAGCCCCCAGCCGAGCACAAACCAGCCGTTCCAGACCGTCGGATGCGAAGCGAGGAACTCCCTGATCCGCTCGATACCGTCAGCCTCCCGGCCCATCCGGATGAAGTCGTACGCCTCTTTGAACTGCGTGTCCGCAAGGTTCTGCGACTCGATCTCGTCGATGAGCCTGCGGGCCTCTTCGATCTTCTCGTCGTCGTCGCCCTCATCGCAGTAGGCACCAAGGTGTTCGAGCGCCCGCTCAGGCTCACCATGGCGCGCGTAGAAGTACCCGGCGTTCAGATGCGCCTCCGCGGGTACATCGTCGGCTGCGAACACGCGATGGTAGATCTCCAGGACCTTTTCGATCGCTTCCTGCGAAGCGGCGTCGTCGATCTCCGCTGCCCGGTCGGCTACCTGCTCGTAGAGGAGGGCAAGGTTCACGCTCGCCGGTATGTCGTGGGGCTGCAGGCCACAGAGCGCCAGGAAGATCTCTTCGGCGACCTCCAGATCGCCGTTTCGCGTCTTGAGAATCGCAGTCTGCGTCAGATCGGTGATCAGGTCGGGGCTGATAGTCGTGATGAACTCGCGATAGTAGTCGGCGTCGTCGTGGTGCGGTGCGTACGCGAGGATCTTCAGCATCGCGGCGACGATCTGTTCCCACGAAAGATCCTCGATGTTGTACCGGTCGGCGCCGCTCGTCGACTCCACCGGCAGGAGCCGGTCGCGATCGAGCGTGAAGCCACCCACGTCGAGCTCGATGTGCTCCGGGACCGAGATGTAGATTATGTTGTCGAGTTTGTTCATCAGTCGTTCCCGGCGGCCTTGGTTCGGAACTGTTTCAGCGCTGCGTTTATCCTGACCTTGTAGCCCATAGGAACGTGCTCCTCGTCGAACTGGATACCGAACGCGGCGATGTCGGTTCGACCCTCGACCGGTTCGGACCGTTTGATCGTGCCGGCTATCTCGAACGTCTCATCCGGGTCCTGAAACGCGAGCGAACAGACAACGCCTTTGTTTGCGAGCAGTTTTGCTATCCCCATCAGGATCGCGCGACAACCGGAGAACGACAGGTCGCGGTAGATAGCCTTTCTGGGCACGCCGTTGACGCTGAGAGCGCACGCTCCGATGTCGATCCCGAGCTGCTTCACGCTGTGCGCGGTCAGCTGGATCCGATCCTCCGAACGCCGCTTCGCGTTGACGTTGGCCTCGAGCAGCTCGCCAAGGATCTGGATCAGACCGTCGGGCGGCCGCTGAGTGAACTGAACGGACGCAAAGAACAACTCCTTGTTCTTCTCTCCGTACGGCGTGATGCCGGCAACCTTGCCCGGGACGAAGAACGTGATCGGATCGGGCTTGTCGGGCTCATGGAAGCTGTATCGTACCTGGACGACGTTGTTCGACTTCTTCAGCGCTTCGTTGAGGCTGCTGCCGAGATTTGCTATGATACGGGCGGAGGTCATCGACGACGCATACAGGATGCACGGCCACTGCGAACCCTGACACTTCAGGTGGACGTGCTTCGTGTTCAGCATCGTCGTCTTGATGACCTCCTTGGTAAAGGTTACCTCGGCGTTCGCGAACTGTTCGTAGTAGCGGGTTATCTGCTGACTAGTCGTGACGGGCATTGGGCGATTCGAAGTTTAGGTAATGCGATTGGCAAAGTCAACTCGCGAGGGGGGGCCGTGCTGCAGGAGTGGAAGGACGTGCGCCAGCGACCGGAGGAGGGACCGCGGCGCTGGTGGACCGACACGGAGATGGACCTGATCGTGTGGTTCGACCGCACAGAGCCGCGCGAGTTTCAGCTCTGTTTTGACAAGTCGGGTGACCAGCGCGCGCTCGTCTGGAGACCGTCGGGCGGATTGTCGTTGATGGGGGTGGACGACGGGGAGGGGAGACCCGGCACCTACAAGGCAAGCGCGATCCTCAGCGCATCGGGCGAAACCGACATCGACGCGGTCGCCGCGCGCTTTCGCGGCGCATCGACCGCGATCGAGCCCGTCGTGCGTGACCACGTGCTTCGCGTGCTCGGCGACGCTGCGGCGCGGCAGTCGCGGTGAGCGATCGCCACGCGCCGTCAACACGCCCCGGCTCAAGCTTCGGGTTCGTCGAGTGCGCCGTCGAGTTCTGCGATCATCGACTCCGCTGCGCGACTCGCCTCCGACGAGTTGACGCGCAGAGAACCGTTCAGTTTCAGGAATTCGTCAGCGGTCAGAAGCCCCGCGAGGATCGCAAGCTTGAGCGGGTCGTTCGTGGTCCCTGCTCGCTCCATCTCGCGTACCTTGGCCCTATAGTGTTCAACGACCTCACGAAGGTATTCCGGGTCCTCGTCGGTTCGAACGTTGAATGACGTTCCCAGAATGTCGATTCGCATCGGCCCCGCGCCACCGTATCAGAATATATCGAGCTCCGGCGACTCTTGTTCGTCAGTGTCGTCTTCCGTCTCGTCTGTCTCGATCGCTTGTGCAGCATCGGACTCGCGTGCCACTTCCGACGGCTCGGCGGTCGGCGGCTCAACCGGCGCGATGACCGGTTCATCCGGCTGCGCTACGGAGTCCGACACATCG
>SKVA01000165.1 GCA_007129695.1 Spirochaetaceae bacterium
CCTGCTCGACGGCGCCGCGACGACTGCGGGAGCCCCCGAGTCGTAGAGCGCTGCTGACAATCCGGTGTCGCCGGTCGTCTCGATCCGCCACGCATCGGCCATGATACGTCCGATGATCCGTGCAAGCTGCGCCCGCGGCCCGAGCTTGTACGCGCCGATCAACCCGGCCGGGCACCCGCGGTTTGCGTGCACGCAGAACGCCCGATCGAACAGGAAGTGCGCGGTCCGGCACCGACTGCAGCGGTCGATGAAGCGGGGTATCGCCGCGCCGCACCGCCGGCAGCGATTCGCATGCGCGGGCGGCTCGCACGCGGCAAGGCATCCTGCACAGATCAGCTCACACGCATCGGGTTCGACCGGCTTGCCGCAGATTGCGCACTCGATGCGAAACAGCGATCGGAGAAACAGCGACGGCACGCGCGATTATCGCCCGAATCGTGCCTGGTGCATCAACTCCTGCTTGTCCGGTCGACTCGCTTCGCGCTACCTTGAGGCGTCGGCATGCAGCACTACGACTACATCATGGCAGGCGGCGGCATGGCCGCGCTGAGCCTTTCGTACCAGATCGTCTCATGGAGACCAGACGCATCGATACTGATCGTCGATCCGCAACGCAAGGGCGAGAACGACCGAACCTGGTCGTACTGGGCTGCAAGCCCGCAGCCGTTCGACGAGATCGCGTCGACGTCGTGGCGTAGCGTCCGCCTTGATGGGCACGGGTGGAGTACGTCGATCGATATCGCCCCGTACGTGTACCGGATGATCCGCTCGGTCGACTTCTACGACGCGGTGCTCTCCCGGCTCGAAGACGCGCCGAACGTCGCATTCCACCGCGCCGACGTCGTCACTGTTGAAGATGGCGCCGAGTCGGCGCTCATCGAGTGCGGCGACGGGTCGACCTGGGTCGGTGACTGGGTCTTCGACAGCCGATTCGATCCCGCGGAGTACGCAGAGCGTACCGGCCCGTACCACTACCTGAAGCAGCATTTTCTGGGGTGGACGATAGAGGCCGACGCTCCCGTGTTCGACCCCGACGCGATCACGATGTTCGATTTCCGCACGCCGCACCACGATCAGATGCGGTTCGTCTACGTGCTGCCCTCCTCGACCACGCGCGCGCTTGTCGAGTTCACGCTCTTCTCCGCGGCGCTCCTGGACGATGACGAGTACGTTTCGGCGCTGTCGACCTACATCGGCGAAGTCCTGGGGATCGGCGCGTACCGGGTGGTCGAGCGTGAACGTGGAGTGATCCCGATGACCGATGAACACGTGCCGCGGCACGCCGGGCGTCGCGTCCTGGCGATCGGAACGCGCGGCGGCCGCGTGAAGCCGAGCACAGGCTACGCGTTTCGCCGCACGCAGGCCGATTCGCTTGCGATCGTCGCTTCGCTGCGCGACGCGGGGCACCCCTTTGCGGTCCCGGCAACGAAGCCGCGGTTTGCGTTGCTCGACACTATGATGCTGCAGGTGATGCACCGCAACGGCGCGCGCTGCGAAGACGTATTCTCAAGGCTCTTCCGCAAGAACCCGGCCGGTCGACTCTTTCGATTCCTCGACGAGGAGGTCTCGCTCGCGGAGATGCTTGCGGTGATGGCGACGGTGCCGTGGGCGCCGTTCATCCGCGCGTTCGTGCGTACCCGTCTGCTTGGGAAGGTCTGATATGGAGCTGGTAGCCCGATTTCTGTCCGAGCCGAGCGCCCCGCGGACGATGGTGATCGTCTGGACGGTGGTGATGATCTGCGTGCCGATCATCCGATGGGTGCTCGGCGAGGGGGCCGAGCGGATCGGCATCGCTACCGGTGTGTTCGCTCAGGTTGCGGCGGTGGTGGTGGCCATCTGGGGGTCGTTCGGAGCGTTCACCGTCGCGGTCGTAGTCCTGGTCCCGCTGCTCGGCTGGACGAGCGAGGTAATCGGGTGGCGGACGGGGTTCCCGTTCGGGAAGTACGCGTACACCGACGTGCTTCAGCCGCAGATCGCCGGAGTGCCGGTTCTGATCCCGCTCGCGTGGCTGATGATGATGCCACCCGCCTGGGCGGTGGGCTACCTGGTCTCGCCCGACCGGCCGGTCATTGCCTGGCTGGTTGCGGCGGCGGCGTTCACCGCGTGGGATGTCTACCTGGACCCCCAGATGGTGTCGTGGAAGTTCTGGAAGTGGGAAGCGAACGGCATCTACCTTGGGATTCCGTTGTCCAACTACGCCGGGTGGTTCGCGGTGAGTTTCGTGATCACCGCGATCGTCGCGATGATCGGAGGCGGGTCGGCGGTGATGGATACGCGCTCAGCGGCCGGGCTCGTGACAATCTACTCGATCACCTGGGTGCTGCAGTTCATCGGTCAGTTCGTCTTCTGGAAGATGCGTGTCGCCGCGGTCGCGGGTTTCGTCGCAATGGGGCTCTGCGTGGTCGCGATGATCGTTACCGCGTAGACAGTTCGTCCTGCCATCGCGCAAGCCGCGCGATCGCGTCGACCGGCCGCAGTTCGTCGAGGTTGAGCGCGCGCAGTTCGCCGACGATGAGTTCTTCCGGGTTGAACAGCGTGGCCTGCGAGCGGTCGGTCGTGAAGGTCGGCTGCTCGTAGAGCGCGTCGGGCTCGTCGTGTTCGAGGATCGTTCGCAGGACTTCCTCGGCGCGATCGGTCACCCGGCGGGGAACGCCGGCGATCCGCGCCACGTGAATCCCGTACGAGTTGTTCGACGGCCCGTCCTCGACTCGCTTCAGGAACACGATCTCGCCATCCTGTTCGCAGACGCCGAGCGACAGATTCCTGAGCCCGGGCGCCTGCACGCGTGTCAACGCGTGGAAGTGCGTCGCGAAGAGCGTTCGCGGACGGATCGTGTGGCACAGGTACTCGACAACCGCCTGCGCGATCGCGCGACCATCGTTCGTGCTCGTCCCGCGCCCGATCTCGTCCATGATCACGAGGCTCTTCGCGGTCGCGGTGCGCAGAATGAACGCGGCCTCGTTCATCTCGACCAGGAAGGTGGATTCGCCACGGGCAAGGTTGTCACTCGCTCCCACGCGGCAGAAGATCCGGTCCACGATTCCGATTTCGGCGTCGTCGGCCGGAACGTAGCTGCCGATCTGAGCCAACAGTACGATCAGCGCGGTCTGGCGCAGGTAGGTGCTCTTACCGGCCATATTCGGTCCGGTAATGAGCGCGAAGAAGGCGTCGCTGCCGTCGAGCGCCAGATCGTTCGGGATGAACGATCCGGCTGCGATGTTCGCCTCGACAACAGGATGGCGACCGGCCAGAACCGCTATTCGTGGATCGTCGGTGAGCGTCGGGGCAACGTAGCCGTATCGGGTAGCCGCGTGCGCGAAGCTCTGCACGACATCGAGTTCTGCGACGAGCGCTGCGAGTTCGAGCAGAAGCGGCACCAGCTCGGCGACTCGCTCGCGAAGCTCGATGAACAGCTCGCGTTCGCGATCGATGATGCGCTCGTCCGCCTCCGACAGCGACGCGTCGATCTCGGCGAGCCGCTCGGTCGAAAAGCGCTCTGCGTTGGCCAGACTCTGCCGCCGGACGTACCGGTCGGGAACACGCGCGGCGTTTGCCTTCGTGACCTCCAGAAAGTGCCCGAGCATCCGGTTATACCGCACCTTCAGCGTCGTGATCCCGGTCAGTTCGCGTTCTTCACCGACGTAGGTTTCGAGGATCGATCGCGAGTTCTCCCTGAGGTGAGTGAACTGATCGAGCTCCGCGTCGAACCCGCGGCGGATCATCTTCGCTTCGGTGAGCAGCATCGACGGCTCGTCGATCAGCGCGGAATCCAGCAGAGTGACGAGCTCGCACAGCTGGTGCGACGCGCATTCGGACAGGCGGTCGAGCGGCAACGGGTGCGTAACCGCTCCGTCGATCCGCGACCGAAGCGCCAGAACCGACGCCACCGACGCCCGCAGCGCGACCAGGTCTTTCGCGTGCGCGCGCCGCATTCCTGCTCGCGCGGCAAGTCGCTCGATATCGAGTACACCCGACAGGTGGTCGCGGACCACGGTGAGCACGCTCTGCGAGCGGTGGAGCGCCGAGACCGGTCGCTGGCGCTCAAGGATCGCGTCGCGATCGATAAGTGGCGCGAGCAACCACTGTCGCAGCATGCGCGCTCCCATCGTCGTGCGCGTCTGGTCGATCGTGTCGAGCAGCGAGTATCGTCGTGTGCCGTCGTGCAGGTTCGCCGTCAGTTCCAGGTTGCGGATCGTACTTTCGTCGAGCCCGACGCTGTGCTCGTGCGCCTGGACGCGCAGCTCGCGGATGTGGGGGAGCACGCTTCGCGCGGTGTCAGCCAGGTAGTCGACCAGGAGTCCGCCCGCGAGCGGTGCCGATGAATCGTCGCCGATCCCGTACGCCTTGAGGTTCAGTACCCCCAGGATCTCACGTACGCGCCTGTGCGCCGCGTCAACGTCGTAACTCCAGTCCGGATAGCGGCTGACAAGCAGTCGTCGCTCATCGATCACGTCGGCGATTGCAGCGTCATCAAGGAGCGACTGCTGAATGAGGACCTCACGCGGCTCAAGCCGCGTGAACTCGCGCTTGAGAAAACCGGCGGCATCGCGGAGCGCACACTCGGCGATGCCGAACTCCCCGGTCGAGATGTCGACGTACGCGAAGCTCAGGCGACCGGCGCGCGCGGCGATCGACACGAGGTAATTGTTCGCGGTAGCGTCCAGGTAATCCTCGTCTACGACCGTTCCCGGCGTGACGACTTCGACTATCTCCCGTTCGGCGAGTCCGCCACCGGCCGGCATCCGGGTCTGCTCGCAGATCGCGACCTTGCGGCCCGCCGCGATCAGCCGGGCGATGTAACCGCGCGCGGCGTGGTGCGGGACCCCGCACATCGGCACGTCCTGTCGTTTTGTCAGCGTGAGTCCGAGTATCCGCGAGGCGACGATCGCGTCGTCGCGGAACATCTCGTAGAAGTCGCCCAGCCTGAAGAAGAGTATCGCGTCGCGGTGCTGCTCCTTGAGCCGCCCGTACTGACGCATCATCGGGGTCGTGTCGGACATCAGTTGGACCGGCGCGCAAGCTCCCTGATCACGAGGTCGGTTATGTCGACCGTCGGACTGAACCAGAACAGCGCTGCACCGAGCTGA
>SKVA01000286.1 GCA_007129695.1 Spirochaetaceae bacterium
CGTCGCGGTAGTCGCGCAGAAGATCGCCGACGACGTCGGGGTGCCGTACCAGTTCCGCGGCAGCGTGATCTCTATCGACAGCTACATCGGCGTGTCGATTTACCCCAACGACGGCGATAACGGCGACACGATCATCCAGCGCGCGAACTCGTCGAGCATCGACGCAGAGGAGCGCAAGCTCCCCTTCCTGTACTACGACGCGCGCGTGCACGACGCGGCGATCGCTCGTATGGAGACGCTGAGCGATCTGCACTCCGCGATCGCCGCGGGGGAGCTGGAGGTCTACTACCACCCGATCGTTCGCATCGTCGACGGCAATCCGTGCGTCGCTGGGGTGGAGGCGCTCATCAGGTGGCGGCACCCGACCCGCGGCGTACTCGCTCCCGAAGACTTCCTGGAACTCGCCGAAGGCAGTCGCCTGATCGCTGCAATAGACAAATGGGCCCTCTTCCACGTCACCGATCAGCTCGCGCGGTGGTCCGAACGGTACGACCTGTTCGTCACACTGAACGTCAGCGCGCACGAGTTCAAGGACGAGTTCCTGCCCGATGTGGTTCAAAGCGCGCTCGCGAGGCACCCGTCGCTCGCCGCGAGCCGACTGAAACTCGAGCTGACCGAGACGCGAAGCATGGACGACGTACGGTCGTCGATCGAACAGATGACCGAGCTGCAACGGATCGGCGTCGACGTCTGGATCGATGACTTCGGCACCGGCCAATCATCGCTTGCGTACCTGAAGCAGCTTCCGGCGACCGCACTCAAGATCGACCGTTCGTTCATAGAAGGAATCGAGGAGCGCGCGTCGGACCGGGACTACCTTGCCGGAATATTCGACAGCATCCGGGCGCGAGGCAAGGTCGTCGTCGCGGAGGGCGTCACGAACGACCGGCAGCTCGAACTCCTGACCGATCTTGCGTGTGACTACTTCCAGGGCTACATCTACTCGCACCCGGTCCCGGCCGATCAGATCGAGGCAATCCTCGAGCGCGGCGTCCACGGGCGCTGCGCGGGCTGCCCGGCGGTTGTACTGGGCACATCAAAAGGAGCGATCGATTGACAATGGGCGGGTTCCGCGCTACGTTAACGTGATTCCATTGCATTATGATGAGATTTATTGTTTTTGTTGTGCCGCATTCACAACTGTAGAGGTCTGACATGCTCGCATCCAGGATTCGGGGCGGTGTTCACCCGGCGTACCGAAAAGAACTCGCTTCCGGCCAACCGATCGAAACCGCGCCTACCCCCGAACGAGTGGACATCCCGCTCGCGCAGCACCTGGGAGTACCGGCCGCTGCGAAGGTCGCTCGTGGCGACGAGGTCGCGCCCGGAGATCTGATCGGCGAGGCGACGAAACTGATCTGTGCAAACGTGCACAGCCCCGTCGCCGGAAAGATTCGGGCAGTCGTCCAGAAGCCGCTCCCAGGTGGCCGACTGTGCGACTTTGTGGAGATCCAGGTCGACCGCGACGCGACCGACGCGCACGTGTGGGAACGACGCGCTGTCGACCTCGACCAGATCGACCAGAAGTGGATCGCGAGTACGCTTCGTGACGCCGGCGTCGTCGGAATGGGAGGCGCGACCTTTCCGACCGATGTGAAGTTCTCTCCGCCGCCGAATGCATCACTCGACACGCTGATCCTCAACGGCGCCGAGTGCGAGCCGTACCTGAGCTGCGACCACAGGATGATGGTCGAACACGCCGAAGAACTGCTGCACGGCATGCTGCTGACCGACGCGGCGTTCGATTTCAGCCGGGTCGTCGTCGCAATAGAGAAGAACAAGCCCGACGCTATCGACGCGTTCAACGCGGCGATCGACAAGCTCGGCCTCCGGAACGCAGGCCGCACCCCGGTTGAGGTAATCGGGCTCGACGTCCGTTACCCGCAGGGGGCCGAAAAGGTACTCATCAAGGTGGTCACGGGGCGGACGGTGCCGGCGGGAAAGCTCCCCTTTGAGGTCGGCGTTGTCGTATCGAACGGACAGACGCTGTTCGCGCTGTACGAGGCGGCGTACTTCGGGAAGCCGCTCGTAGATCGTGTCGTGACGATCTCCGGTGAAGGAATCGCGAGCCCGAAGAATATCCGCGCGCCGATCGGCACGCCGGTGGCCGATCTGGTGGAGCTGTGCGGAGGCGTCGATCCGGCGACCACCAAGGTGATCGCCGGTGGTCCGATGACCGGGACGGCGCTCCCGAGCCTGGACTACGTCGTGACGAAGGGGCTTTCGGGGCTCCTCTTCCTCACACAATCCGAGTATCCCGACGAGTCTCCGTGCATCAGATGCGGTTCGTGCGTCGAAGTGTGCCCGATGGGGCTCATGCCGCTCAAGCTCGCCGCGTACGCAAAGGCCGGCAAGTTCGAGTTGGCCAAAGCGACGAACCTGGCCGACTGTTTCGAGTGCGGCAGCTGCGCGTGGGCGTGCCCAGCGAACATCCAGATCGTCAGCTGGATCAAGTACGCCAAGAACTACATCCGCGTGAAGGGATTATAGATGAGCACCAATGAAGGCTTTGTACTCCAGTCGGCGCCGCACGCTCACGGCCGGGCGAGCATCCCGTTCATCATGCACGCGGTGAACCTGTCGCTGATCCCTGCGATCGTGATCTCCATCCTCTACTTCGGCTGGCACATCCTGGGTCTCTACGTACTCGGTGTCGCAAGCTGCGTGCTCACCGAAGCCGTGACGAAGGTCGTCCGAAAGAAGGACTGGCGGACGGTCTTCGACGGGAGCGCAATCGTGACAGGGCTGCTGCTCGTGATGATTCTACCGCCGTCGATCACGCCGATCATGGTGATCCTGGGATCGGTGGTGTCGATCTTCATCGGCAAGGAAGTGTTCGGCGGACTCGGCCAGAACGTGTTCAACCCGGCGCTCGTTGGCCGCGCATTTCTATCGGCGGCGTACCCGGTGGCGCTCACGACGTGGACCGAGCCGAACCGCGTGTTCGCGTTCCTGCCCGACGCCGCGAGCTCGGCGACCCCGCTCGCGGGCGCCCGGTTCGAAGGCCAGGCCGAATCGATGCTGCGGATGTTTTTCGGGCAGACGTCGGGATCGATCGGTGCGACGAGCGTACTGTTCATCATGATCGGCGGGCTGGTGCTGACGTTCATGGGCATCGTGAAGTGGCGGATGCTCGTGTCGTTCTTCGGGACGATCGTCGTGACGACCGGAATCTTCTGGCTGATCGACCCGACGATCTATCAGGACCCGCTCTACCACCTGCTCGCAGGCGGCGTCGCATTCGCCGGATTCTACATGATGTCGGACATGGTAACCACGCCATACACGAATCGCGGCATCGTGATCTTCGGAGTCGGAGCCGGAATCATCACGGTCGTCATCAGGCTCTTCGGCGGCTTCCCGGAGGGCGTGATGTTCGCGATCCTGCTGATGAACTCGGTCACGCCGATCATCAACCGGTACGTGAACAACCGGGTCTTCGGCGCGGAGGCACGGACATGAAACAGATGATCATCGTACTGACCGGTGTAATGGTCTTCTCCGGCCTCGCGCTCGCGGCCGCGTACTCAGGGCTCTCCGAGCGGATCGAAGAAAACCGGATTGCGGCGCTCAACGCGTCGCTCGCGGCGATCTTTGACGTCGATCCCGACGCGGCCGATGGGCCGAGCTTCGACTTGGTCGACGGGAGCGATCCGCTGATGTACCGCGGGAAGGATACCGACGGGACGGTCCTGGGGTACGCGATTCGACTCCAGGCGCAGGGGTACGGCGGCGCGATTTCGATGCTCGTCGGGCTCGACGCCGACGCCGAGCGCATCATCGGCATCAGCTTTGTCGAGCAGGTCGAAACCCCGGGGCTCGGAGGGCGGATTACCGAAGAGGTGTTCCGATCGCAGTTTCGGGGGCTCGACGCCGACCGCGCGCTCGAACTGGTACGAAACGTGCCACCCGATCCCGACCGGAACGAGGTGCAGGCGATCACCGGCGCGACGATCACCAGCATCGCGATCGTCGGCCGGATCAACGAACGGCTCGGCGACGCGGTCGAGCTGATAGAGAGGCAGGAACGGTAATGGAGCAGCGATCGATAACTGCGGAGTTCGCGAAAGGGATCGTCCGCGACAATCCAGTGTTCGTGCAGGTGCTCGGGATGTGCCCGACGCTCGCGGTGACGACGAGCGTGATCAACGGCGTCGGCATGGGACTCGCGACGACCTTCGTGCTCGTGTTCAGCGCGTTGTTCGCGTCGCTTCTGACGCGCATCGTGCCGAATCAGGTCAGGATTCCGGTCTACGCGGTCGTCATCGCGACCTTCGTGACGATCGCCGATCTTGTGCTCAAGGCGTACTTCCCGCCGCTCAGCGCGTCGCTCGGCCCGTACGTCCCGCTGATCGTCGTGAACTGCATCATCATGGGGCGCGTCGAGGCGTTCGCGACTCGTAACCGGCCCGGTGTTTCGATCGTCGACGCGCTGGGTATGGGCGCCGGTTTCACGCTTAGCCTGATGGTCCTGGGCGCAATCCGCGAGATACTCGGAAGCGGATCGCTGTTCGGAGTGGGGCTGCTCGGCACCAGCTTCACCCCGCTTGTCGTGATGATTCTGCCGCCGGGCGCGTTCCTGACGCTCGGCATCCTGATGGCGATCTTCAACGCGCTCAAGGCGAAGAGCGACCCGGTTCTTATAAGGACGTGATGTGAACTACCTGCTCGTTCTGATATCGGCGATCATCGTCAACAATTTCGTACTCACCTACTTCGTCGGGATCTGTCCGTTCATCGGTGTCTCCAGGAAGATCGACTCGGCGCTGTCGATGGGAATCGCGGTGACCTTCGTGATGACGATCACCGCGATGGTGACGTGGATCATCAACCACTACATTCTGATCGCGTTCGGCCTGCCCTTTCTGGAGTACGTGAGCTACATCGTCGTGATCGCGTCGCTGGTCCAGTTCGTCGAGATGTTCATCAGGAAGACATCGCCCGCGCTCTACAAGACGCTCGGCATCTTCCTGCCGCTGATAACGACCAACTGCGCGATCCTGTTCGTCGCGTTGATCCAGGCGGTGCGCGAACTCGGCTTCATCGAGTCACTCGTGCAGGGCTTTGGCGCGGGCGTCGGCTTCAC
>SKVA01000067.1 GCA_007129695.1 Spirochaetaceae bacterium
ACGAAGGGATGCGCGACCTGTCGCTCGCGTCGGCCGCGCTTGGAATGGGGGCGCGGGTCCTGCGCGTCGGGTACGAAGACGGCCCGTGGGTTCGACCCGACCGGCCGGCGACGTCGAACGCCGAACTGGTCGCGAACCTGGTGACCCTTGTCCGCGCCGCGGGCAAGGAGCCCGCGACTCCGGCCGACGCGCGCCGTCTGCTCGGGACCGCGGTTGACGCGTGAAATGCCCGGTCGTATAGTTGGCGGCGTTATGTACAAGGTCGAGTACGACGATCTGTCGCAGCGTGTCTACAAGGTTCTCAAGCAGATGATCCTCGACGGGGATCTCAAGTCGGGCGAGCGCCTCGCGCAGGACGAGCTCGCGCAGCGCCTGGGCGTCTCGCGGACTCCGCTCCTGTCGGCGTTCTCCAAGCTCGAACGCGAGATGCTCGTCCAGACGATCCCACGGCGCGGGAGCTACGTCCGGTCGTTTTCGCGCCCGGAACTGCTCGACGTCTACGATATTCGCCTCAGGCTCGAACCGCTCGGCGCGCGTGGTGCGGCCGTTCATGGCACCGCGGAGCAGGTCGAACGGCTCGACGTTCTGACCGAGGAGTACCGGCAGCTGGTGGCCGACCACGACGCCGACAAGGTGAAGCACCAGGACTTCGAGTTTCACATGCTCATCATGGAGATGAGCGGCAACACCTTCCTGTCGAGCATCGTCGCGTCGTCGAACATCATCCTCATCGCGAACGTGCAGGGACTCATCAAGTCTGCCGAAGAGAGCCTCGCCGAGCATCGTCGCCTGGTCGACGCGATACGCGCGCACGACGACGAGTCGGCCGAAGAGCTCATGTACCACCACCTGTTCAGCTCGCGCACCGCGCTCGCGCACGGAACGACCCAGGTCGGTTCGGCTTAGCCGTCGCCGTACGAGTCACGCATCGTCGACGAGACGTCGCCTTTTCCTGTCCGAGCCGCGTCTGCAGCGCTTGACGCGCCCCGATTCTCGTGGTACCAAGGATCAGCCGTCCGGCACTCCGGACCAAGGAGGCTACTGATGCAAGACATACACCACACCATCGGGCGCCTCCGCAGAACCGCTTTGTAACCCATTCAGAGCTCCCGCCGAGGCGATCGTCTCTTCCGCATCCTCAAGGGAGTCTCATGTACACCGATTCCGACAGGTTCCGCGACATCGCGTCGGCGTTCATCGAAGCCGGCTACATCACCGCGCCGGGGCGGGTAATCAAACTCGGCAAGGAAGCGAGCGTCCTGTGCTGCCCGGCTCACCCGAGCCTGGGCGTCGAGAACGTCGCGCTGAAAGTCTACAAGGACCAGTCGTTCCGAAACTTCCGTAACGACGCGGTCTATCTCCGAGGGAAGGTCTGGAAGCGCCGTGACCTGGCGCATCTGCACGCGTTCAAGGATCAACTCTGGGTCGACACCGAGTTCCGGGTTCTGGAGCGGCTCTACGACGCCGGGGTACGGGTGCCGCGACCGTACACGCAGATCGGGCACGCGCTTCTCATGGAGCACGTCACCGCCGACGGAGACGACGCCCCGATGCTCAAGCACGCGCGACTGACGCGCGACGACGCCGCTCGTGTGCTCGATGAAGTCATCGACGCGATCGACCGGATGCTGGCGTGCGGGATCGTGCACGGCGATTTATCGGTCTTCAACATCCTCTACGACGGGGAGCACCCGGTGATCATCGACTTCCCGCAGGCGGTCTTCGCGAACACGCACGACGACCCGTACCCGCTCTTCCTTCGCGATGTGGAGCGCGTGGTCGAGTCGCTCGCTCCGGTGCCTACCGACGCCGCGCCCGCGGTCCGCGCCGCGGAGGTCGCCCGGAATCTCTGGGAGCGTCACTACCTGATCGACGCTTCCGTGCTAGGCTAAAAGTGGTGCCGGAATTGTTGATACCCCGTACCGGGTCGGCGCGAGCCGACCCATCCCGAACTACGTAGTCGCTTCCTTCACGACGATACTCCCGTCGCAGAGGTGGACCTCGGCGCGCCACGACTCGCCCGGCTCGACCTTGACTCCGCCCTGGAGCCAGTTCGACCGGAAGTTGATGCTGAACGGTTCGTCGTACGCGGTCCAGTAGAGTGTGCTGTTGCGGAAGAAGTCGACGCGGTCGATCTGTTCGGGATGGAGCGACGCGAGCCTGATCCAGCGTTCGCCGCCGTAGGTCATGTCGGGCTCGAACCCGTGCAGGACGAAGCGGTCGTCGCCGTCGGGCATCGGCATCGAGACTCCGATCGCGTCGGCCATCCGGAGCGCGAAGAAAGTGTCCTCGCCGGGCAGGATCTCCCATCGCGTCGGGGGTTCCTGCTTCGTCAGGTTGTTGTAGTAGCCCCACGACGTGTGCGTCCGCTGCGCGACCGCGATCTGGCCTATTGCCGCGGAGTCTTCGTTACAGACGATCGGCTTGCTCGGGACCCACTCCCGGCACTTCCTGATCATGTTGTAGTAGTACTGGCGGGACTGACCGTTGCCGTGGATGAGTACGAAGTCGCTCGCCAGAGCGACCTCGCGGTTCGTGTAGCCGCCGCCACCGCTGCAGCCGACCGGCATGCCACCAGACTCTTCGCGCGCAAGGTCGATCAGCATCGCCATGCCCTCCGGCTCCTTGATGATCGGGTGCGAATCGAACGCCTCGATGTTCATCTCGTTCGCGACTTCGATCAGCACGTTCGTGTAGCCGTTGTCGCGCAGGAAGCGCGACGCGGTCTGCACCGCAGAGCGGACCGCCCGGCCGTCGGTCAGACGCGCGGTCTGACTCCCGTAGAAGTACGAGACGATCACGACCATGCCGATCTCATCGGCGGCGCGGATCAGCCGGTCTATCCGGGCAGCGTACGCCGGGTCGATCGACGCTCCGTCGGCTCCGAACGGGTTGTTGTCGATCGTGCGGTTGTCGATCGTGAAGCACGGGCCGCCGCCCTGGAGGCCGACCGTGAACGCGCGCAGCCCGTGCTCGTACCACGCGGGAAGCGCGGCGATCAGCCGGTCGGTGTTCGCGTCGGGATCCCAGGCGGTGAAGCCGAATCGAGCGAACCGCTTCGGGTCGGCCTTGTCGTCGAAGACGCCCTGGATGAAGCGAGCGTTGTAGAGTAGCCCGTGCGCCTCCGCCCGTGAGCCGGGAACCTCGGCGTATGTGAGCGTACCGTTGATGCGGAAATCAACGCCGTCGATCGTGATCGCTGTCTTCATTGGGCCTCCGTTGATAGGTTGCGGTTGAATATTGTATTCAAGTATCGGCCGGCAGTATCACAGGATACCGGCCCGCCGTCAACCCGGTGATCGATGGCCCACGATTTGATATACTTCACCGCCTATGGCAGCAGAGCAGACCGATACCAGTTCATCACCCGGCCGGCATCAGGAGCCGGTTCACTGGGCCGATCAGACCGCCGCGCGGATCGTCGCGCAGCGCGGACCACTCGGCGGGGACAAACCGCACTACACGTGCGCGTCGGGGATCACGCCGAGCGGGACCGTCCACATCGGGAACTTCCGCGAGATCGTGTCGGTCGATCTGGTCGTGCGGGCGCTACGCGACGCGGGGTACGCAACGCGGTTCATCTATTCGTGGGACGACTTCGACGTGTTCCGCAAGGTCCCGAAGAACATGCCGAAGCAGGAGATGCTCGACGCGCATCTGCGCTGGCCGATCACCGACGTCCCCGACCCGTTCGGAGAACTCGGCAGCTACGCCGAGCGCAACGAACGCGACCTGGAGTCGGTGCTCCCGACAGTCGGGGTCACGCCCGAGTACCTCTACCAGACGCGCAAGTATCGAGCCGGTGAGTACGCGTCCGGCATTCGCACCGCGCTCGAGCGGCGCGACGTTATCCGGCGGTTGCTCGACGAGCACCGCACGACATCGCTTCCCGACGACTGGTGGCCGGTGAGCGTCTTCTCCCGGTTCACGCACAAGGACACGACGACGATCACGGGCTGGGACGGCGAGTGGGGTCTGTCGTACCGCTGCGACGAGTCGGGCAACGAGGAGACGGTCGACATCCGGACGAGCGATCTGGTGAAGCTCCCGTGGCGGATCGACTGGCCGATGCGCTGGCGGCACGAGCAGGTCGACTTCGAACCGGCCGGCAAGGAGCACCACTCGGCCGGCGGGAGCTTCGACACCGCGAAGACGATCGCGCGCGAAGTCTACGGCTACGACGCGCCGGTCACGTTCAAGTACGACTTCATCAGCATCAAGGGCAGAGGCGGCAAGATCAGTTCGTCGACCGGCGACGTGATCGGGCTCCCCGAGGTCCTGGAGGTCTACGAACCAGAGGTCGTGCGCTACCTCTTCGCCGGGACCCGACCGAACACCGAGTTCGCGATCAGCTTCGATCTGGACGTGATCAAGATCTACGAGGACTACGACCGGGCCGAACGAATCTACTTCGGCGCCGAGCAGGTGAACGAGAAGCGCGCGCAGAAGGAGTCGCGAGACTACGAGCTGAGCCAGCTTCCCGAGCGCGCGGCGCTCCTGCGCGCCGCGGCGCGCGTGCGCGCCACGAAGGCCGACGCGCGCCTGCGCGGTCCCGTCCAGTTTCCGTTCCGCACGCTCTGCAATTTCCTGATGATCACCGCCGGCGACATTGGCGCGGCGCTGTCGCGCTTCGACGACTACGATCCGAACGACCTCGGACAGCGCGATCGCGCGCACCGGCGCGCGCGGTGCGCGTGGAACTGGACGACGGGATTCGCGCCTGAAGAGTTCAGGTTCGCGCTGAAGGACGGCTCGGAGGAGCCGGTGGCGCTGTCGCCGGCAGAGCGCGCCGCGGTTGTCGCGCTGCGCGATGAGATCGACCGGAAGCTCGATGAGTACGACGACAAGTCGCTCCAGGACCGCGTCTACGCGATCGCGAGGGAGAACGGCGCCGACGAGAAGGCGTTCTTCGGCGTGATGTACCGGATCCTGATCGGCAAGGAGCGCGGCCCGCGGCTCGGAGGCTTCCTTCGAACCGTCGGTCGCGAGCGACTGCTGCAGATCCTCGACGGGTACCGGTGAGCGTATGGCCGGCGACGATCTGAAGCGCGCGGTCGGGTACGCCGCGGTCGACGAGTTCGTCGG
>SKVA01000073.1 GCA_007129695.1 Spirochaetaceae bacterium
ATCGGCGATCACGATGGTCATCTTCCTGATCCTCGCGATCATCACCGCGCTCCAGTTCCGCTATACGCGGGTCTGGGAAGAGATATCGGAGAACGTATAGATGGCTGCATCCACCGTGTTCAACCGGCATCGCCAGACCTTCGACATCGCGGGTCGTCTCCTGATCGCGGCGGTCGCGCTGGTCTTCGCGCTGACCCCGGTGCTGCTGATCGTCTCCGCGAGTCTCGACCCGCGCAACAACATCGTCACGCAGAGCATCATCCCACCGGGAGCGAGCCTCAAGAATTACCAGGCGCTGTTTGCGAGCAGCATCCATCCGTACGGCATCTGGTTCTGGAACACGCTCAAGATATCGGTGATCTCATCGGTGCTGACCGTGCTGATCTGTTCGATCAGCGCGTACGCATTCTCCCGCTTCAGGTTCAAGGGCCGACGCGGACTGTTGCTGAGTGTCTTTCTCATTCAGGTCTTCCCGAACTCTCTGACGATGGTAGCGACCTTTCTGCTGATCCAGGCGATTGGGCTCTTTCTGCCGTCGTTTGGCCTGAACAGCCACGGCGGACTGATCCTGATCTACCTGGGCGGCGCGATGGGGATCAACACATGGCTGATGAAGGGCTACTTCGACTCGGTTCCAAGAAGCCTGGACGAATCGGCACGAATCGACGGTGCGTCGAACTGGCAGATCTACTGGCGCGTGATCCTTCCGGTCGTCCGGCCGATCCTGACCGTCGTCGCGCTGATCTCGTTCATCGCCGCGTACTCCGACTTCCTGATTCCGCAGATCGTGCTGCAGGACACGCGACAGTTCACGATCGCGGTGGGGCTTACGCTCTTCGTCCGGGCCGGTGAGTACAGTCGCAACTGGGGCATCTTCGCCGCGGGTGCGCTGATCGGCGCTGTTCCGGTCGTAACGCTCTACCTGTTCCTGCAGAAGTTCCTGGTCCGCGGGCTGACCTCCGGAGCGGTCAAAGGATAAGCCATGAAGCCTTCGTCGATGGTACTCGCGGTAATCGTCGCCGCCGTCGTTCTTGCATTCGGCGCCTGCGTCGGCACTCCGTCACAACGGCCGGCTGAAGACGTACTCTACGTGAACCTGATGTGGCACCAGCATCAGCCGCTCTACTTCCAGGACCCCGACACCGGAGTCTACAGCAGACCGTGGGTCCGCGTGCACGCGACAAAGAGCTACTACGACATGGCGGCGATTCTACGCGATTATCCCGACGTAAGGGCGACGTTCAACCTGACGCCGGTGCTGCTGCGGCAGCTCAACGACTTCATCGACGGAGCGAAGGACATCTACTGGGTGCTCGCTTTGAAGCATCCGAGCGAGCTGTCGCCCGAAGAGAAGCAGTTCATCCTGGAGCGCTTCTTCGACGCGAATCACACGAACATGATCGGGAAGTTCCCTCGGTACACCGAGCTCCTCAGGCGAAAGGAGCAGATCGATACGCGGACGGCCGAAGGTATTGCGGCGTTCAGTGAGCAGGACTACATGGATCTGCAGGTCTTCTTCAACCTGGTCTGGTTCGACCCCGACTTCCTCGCCAAGCCACCGCTCGCCGATCTGGTCGCCCGCGGTGGCGACTTCAGACAGGAAGACAAGGCAGCCCTGTTCGCAAAGGCGCACGACGTGATGACGCGTGTGGTTCCCATCCACCGCGAGCTCCAGGATGCCCGGCAGATCGAGGTCACGACGACACCGTACGCGCACCCGATCCTGCCGCTGATCTTCAGCACGAACATCGCATCGCGCAACGATCCAACGGCCGAGCTCCCGAACGAGTTCTACTTCCCGAACGACGCGGTCGCGCACCTGGAACGAAGCGTAGAGATCTACCGCGACACCTTCGGGCGAGACCCCGTGGGACTCTGGCCGGCCGAAGGCGCGGTCGCGCAGGAGATCGTCAAGATGGTCGGCGACGCCGGCTATCGATGGATGGCATCGGGTGAGCACGTGCTCGCGCGAAGCCTCGGTATCGACGGTTTTGGTCGTGACTCGCGCGACGTCGTCATCGATGCCGACGCGCTCTACCGCCCATACATCGTACAGCCGGCTCGCGGCGAACCCGTCGCGATCGTGTTTCGCGACCTGCGACTCTCCGACCTGATCGGGTTCGAGTACTCGGGGACCCCCGGTGAGGCCGCCGCCGCGGACCTGATGCGCCGACTTGAAGAGATCCGGCAGCGTCTCAAGACGCAGCCCGGCGCCGAAGGACCGCATCTGGTCAGCATCATCCTGGACGGTGAGAACGCGTGGGAGCACTACCCGAACGACGGCAAGGAGTTCCTTCACGCGCTCTACCGCAACCTCAGCGAAACACCGACGATTCGTACGATCACCGTCAGCGAGTTCATCGACCGGTACCCCGATCAACGCCGGATCGAACGGCTGTGGCCCGGTTCCTGGTTCTCCCCCGACTTCGCGACGTGGATCGGCGAGCCGGAAGAAACCAGGGCGTGGAACCTGCTCGGCGAGGTACGCAATCACCTCGCACTCTACGATATGCGTAACCGCCGCACGACCACTCCCGAGCGGCTCGAACGGGCGCTCGACTCGATGTACCTGGCGCAGGGATCGGACTGGTTCTGGTGGTTCGGAGACGACCAGGACTCGGGCCAGGACGAGTACTTCGACGAGGCGTTTCGCGAACTGCTGAAGAACGTCTACCGGGCGCTCGGAGATCCGATTCCGGTCTCCCTGAGCGTTCCGATCATCCCGGAGAGGCCGGCTCCGCCGGATCGGCGGCCAACAGCGCTGTTCACGCCCGTGATCGACGGCGTGCGCGACGACGCGTGGGAGAACGCGGGGTACTACCGCAATGTCGGTGGCGTCCAGGCGCGTGCTGCCGACGTGCTGTCGACCGTATCGTACGGCTTTGACACCGAGTCGTTCCACATGCTTGTTGAGTCGTCGGTTCCGTTACAGCAGGCGCTCACGCAGGGCGCGGTGCACGTCTACATCGGCTACCCTGGTCAGATCGCCGGCAGGCCGTTCGCCGACGCACCCGGCAACCGCCTGATCGGGTTCGATGCCGCGCTCTACCTGGACATAAGCCGATCCGGCGTAGAACTGCGTCGCGCGGCTCGCGATGGAACCTGGGCCACCGACTCGACGCGGGTACCGGCCGGATTCGCCGACCGCGCGGTGGAACTGTCGGTACCGCTGTCCGCGTTCGGTGACCTTGAGGCCGGCGACGAGCTGTCGTTTGTCGCATTGGTCGTGGAGCCTGCGGGCGTCGTCGATGCGGTTCCGACCGGCGGATCCGGGCGCACCAATCTGCCGGAGCTCGGTGGCGGCGTGCCGATCCTGATCGTGGACGATCCGGTCGGCGACGATCGCGGGCCCGGAACGTACGTGTACCCGACCGATCGGGTGTTTGCTCCCGGCGTGTTCGATATGCAACGGTTCATCGTCGAACGCGAAGAGCGCTACCTGAAGTTCACGATCGACCTGGTCGGGCCGATCCAGAACCACTGGGGATCCGGAATCAACCTGTCGCTGCAGACGATCGACATCTACATCGACACCGACCCGGGCGCGGCGACCGGTGCACGGATGCTGCTCGAAGGGCGCAACGCCGCGTTGCCTCCCGACTACGGTTGGGAGTACGCGCTCTGGATCGAAGGTTGGCACCAGCGGATACTCGTTCCCGCCGATCGGTCGGATCCTGCGTCGCCACCGGTCGAGCTGCCTGGTTCTCCGCTGCGCGTGCGCGTCGACGCCGACGCCGGTCGCGTGATCGTGCGCATGCCGATCGAACTGCTGCCCGCAGAGAGCGACCCGGCCGATTTCGGCTACACCGCGGTGGTCTTGAGCCAGGAAGGATTCCCTTCGGCCGGTGTTCGTCGCGTCCGCAACGTCGCAGAGCGACCCGCTCAGTGGACGCTCGGCGGCGCGCGCCCGGGAATCAACAATACCCGCATCATCGACATGGCCGTGCCCGCCGACGCCGGAGTCACGCAGGAAGAGCTCCTGTCGGACTTCACGCCGATCACCGGCAGGCCGATCGACTCGCTCGGCCCCGATGACTTCCCGCGCGCGTACGTGAACACGGTCGACTGATGCCCGGCGTCTTCGATCCCCCGGCGGCTGATCGCACGAACGAACCCGACTGGTGGCGCACGGTCCATTCGGACACCGTTGAACCGTATCTGATCGCTGAAGGTGTTTCAGACCGGCCCGCAGCCGCCGCGGGAGCGTTGGCTCGGGCGATCCAGATCACGCTCCGCGTGTCGGCGACCGCTCCCGTCGCGAGGGTGTTCGTCCGCGCGATTATCGACGGGATCGACCACCATGTGCCTGCCGATCGCATCGTGATCGGCCCAGCGTTCGCCGGATACCGCGCGGAACTCACGCTGACTGCGCCGGCGACCCGCTATCACTTCTTGCTCGTCACCCCGGATTCGCAGACGCTCTACTACGATCGTCGTGGCGTCCACACGATCTACCCGAACGAAGATCACGACTTCACCTTCGACCCACGCCATCGCGTCCCGCAGTGGGTTCGGTCGTCGGTGTTCTACCAGATCTTCCCCGACCGGTTCTGCCGCGGTGATCGGTCGCTCGGCGTCGGCACGGGCGAGATAACGCGCGGAGCATTCGCAAGCAGGGAGATGGAGTGGACCGATGCACCGCTCGCCTACCCGCAGGGGGGGTCGCTCGACTTCTTCAACGGTGATCTACCCGGCATTGCGTCAAAGCTCGACTATCTGCAGGAACTTGGCGTCAACGCGCTCTACCTGACGCCCATCTTCACCGCGAAGACGAACCACCGCTACGACTGTATCGACTACTTCAGCGTCGACCGGCACCTTGGCGGTGATGCGGCACTCGCTGCGCTGTGCGAGGAGGTCCACCGCAGAGGCATGCGGATCATCCTGGATGTTTCGATCAACCACATCGGTGTCGAGCATCCGTGGGCGAAGAGCGCAGAGATCGACGACGTGATCGCACGCACACCCGATGGGAGTCCGGTCCACTGGGCGGGGGTACCCGAGCTTCTCAAGCTCGACTACTCGGCCGAACGGCTGCGCGACCGCATCTATCGCGACGACGACGCGGTC
>SKVA01000506.1 GCA_007129695.1 Spirochaetaceae bacterium
CGCGTCGGACAGCGGCTCGGTCTGCCGGGGAGCCATGCCCCGTGCGTCGGCGTCGTGCGGGTCGGCGTCGCCGTCCCGGTCGTGGTCGCGAGCGTACCGCGCGCGAAGCGGCGTGTCTTCGTGGTAGACGAGCGAGCGAGTCGGGTCCCGGTCGATCCGTCGGGCGTAGGCTCGGACGAACAGCAGGACGACGGTGTAGACCAGCGCGAAGAAGATGACCCGCAGCCACGCGCCGGAGAAGAGCGGGAGCTCGGCGATCCGCTGCGCGACGCCGATCGTGAACGGGTTTGTTACGGCCGCGGAAAACCCGAATGCGAGCGGAAGCAGGCTCATCCCCAGGCCGACCACTGAATCCCAGCCGAGCATGTGGCTGAGCGGGATGATGAACACGATGAGAGGCACCATCGACTCGTAGATCCCAAGGACCGCCGCCAGAGCCATGAACGCGAAGATCAACAGCGCCATCAGCAGATACTTCCGCGCGCCGAGCTTCGCGACCAGAAACGCCAGCCCCGCCTGGAGGATGCCGCCCTGTTCCAGGATCGTGAACGCTCCGCCGACGAAGATCAGGAACAGGATGATCGTGATGACCGCGATGTTGCCGGGCGCGAAGAGAACCTCGACCGGGGCAGTCGCCCATCTCCAGATCGGGTAGTCGGGTGGATCGATCGCGGCGAACGATCCCGGTACGACGACCTGTCGGCCGTCCACCTGCATCCGTTCGTAGGCCCCCGGCTCGACAGTACGGGTCATGACCCCCGATACGATCATCAGAGCAAGGATGATGCCGAAGGCGAGCAGAAACGCTTTCTTGCCGACCTTGATCGAGTAGTTTGCCTCAGGCATCCAGACACTCCCTTCGTAGAAATCCGGTGTAGAAGTCGATCATATCGAAAAAGGCGTCGACGCCAAACCGTTCATCGGTTCCGTGAATGCGCGACAGATCTCCGGTTGACAGCACCATCGGGACAAAGCGATAGATCGCATCGGTCAGATCGGCGAACCACTTGCTGTCGGTCGACGCGGTCACCAGAAACGGCGCGACGATCGTGCCCGGGAACACCGTCCGCACGGCCTCCGCCATCGATCGGTACGCCGGGTGGTCGGTCGGCGACGCGTCGACCGGCTCGGTAACCCCGAACTCCGCGATCGTATCGATCTCAACACCGACACCGTGCAGGAGCGTCCGATACCGGTCCACGACGGATGCGACGCTGTCTCCCGGAAGGATCCGCACGTTCACGCCCGCTTCGGCGTAGCGGGGCAGCACGTTAACCGCGTCGCTCGCGGTCATGGTTGTCGCCGCCTGCGTGGTCCTGATCAACGCGTTCGTCGCCGATCCGCGCGCGAGCGCGCGCCGCAACAGCGGCCAGAAGAGCGCGGCGTGCGCGTAGACGAATCGGGTTGGAGGTGACGCGTGCGGTGCGATCGCGCAGAAGAACGCGCGGACGGTCGGCAGTAACCGTGGCGGAAACGGCGATCGCTCGATCGCCGCGATCGCGCGCGCGATATCCCCGACCGCGGTGTGCGGCGGCGGCATCGACGCGTGGCCTCCCCCCGCCGTCGCACGGATCCGGACGTTGAGCGCTCCCTTCTCCGCGACCCCGACGAGCGCTATCGGTTGCGGTGGCGTGGCGAGCATGCCCGTCGCGATGATGCTTCCCTCGTCGATGACGCAGTGAAAGCGTCGGCCGGCCGACCTCATCTCCTGCGCGGTCGCGCGCGCGCCGCGGTCGCCCGCGAGTTCTTCATCTCCGCCGAGTGCGATCACGACCCCGCGGCGCAGCCGGGCGCCCCCGCCAAGGAGCCGCTCGACCGCCTCCATCATTGCCGCGACAACATTCTTGTCGTCGAGCGCGCCGCGCGCCCAGATGAAACCATCGGCGATAGCGGCGTCGAAGGGTCGGTGAGTCCAGCCGCTCGGCGTGGCGTCTACCACGTCGTAGTGCGCGACCAGAAGCACCGGGTCGAGAGCCTTGTCCGATCCGGGTATATCGATTACCAGGCGCCACGGGGGCACCGCGCGGACGACGCCCGTTTCGAAGGTGTTCGGATACGCGGTAGCGATCCACTCGAACAGCCGCGTGAACGCCGAGTTGATACCATCTTCAGCGATCCGCGAGCTGATCGTAGGAAAGCGCAGAAGCGCGCGAAAGCGTTCGATCGCCGCTTCGCGCCCGACCGCAACGCTGCCGTCGGGTAACCGACGCGAGTTCGCGGCCGTCATCGTCGGGAGTGCACCATGGTACGCGGTTGGACGCGGATGCGACCCGAACGCAGTGCGTCCAGGGTAGTCCACTCGGCGTCGCTCGCTGCGAACCCGCGAACGGTGAGCTGCAGCGCGGCGAACGCAACCGCGACGACGGTCGCGGGCAGCAGCTCGATCGGCGTCACATCGTGCCAGATCGTCTCGACCTCCAGGAACGATCGCTGCAGGTAGTCGACGTTTCGCGGATGCACCGCGGGTGGGAGCGCAAGGCCAACCAGCACAAGCCCCGTCGCGGCGATCAGCGCGTCAGCCGCCGCGAACGCCGCGGCTGTTGCGAACGAACCGTTCGCGTAGTGGCCAAGCCCGGCTACGATCATCGACAGACGACCCGCTCTCCTGATGCGCTCAAACTCGGCATCGGCGGTAGCGGTCAGCCTCCAGACCTCGATCTGATCGGCTCCCGGCCAATCGGAGACCGGGATCATCGCAAGCGTGTCGAGCGTCGCGGCGAGTTCGACCGCTGCCGGCACCACGTGCCACTCGACGCGCTCGCGCGCGAAGGGATTGCCGGCGATCTCACCCGACGGCGGATCTACCCGCTCGTCGGCGCCGAGCGCCGCCGAAAACGCGATCAGAACGGCGATCGTTACGGCCAGCCGCAGGTACGTGGCAGGGGAGGGGTGGAGCATCCCGCCATTATAGTGCCCGGGGCTCGCAGCGTCAGCTATGCGCCGTTTACAGATCGTCCACCGAATCGGGCCGCTCACGCATCACTATCGTTGCTACGATGTACGCGATCAGTCCGCCGCGCCCAAGCAGGAGCAGGACGGCTGCGATCCGGACGATCGTCGTGTTCCAGCCGAAGTAGTCTGCGATGCCGCTGCATACGCCCGCTATCATCTTGTCGTGCCCAAGGTAGAGCTGCCGAGCCATCGTTACCCCCTTCTATCTCAACTTCAACGGTTCCCGGCGCGCATCGTGTCACCGGAAGGTTGACAAAGCCGCGGTGCGACCCATACTAAGCGATTGAGGCACAGATGTCGGAGTCCACACACCGGAAACGCGGAACTCGCGAACAGATCATTCAGGCCGCCGCCAAGCTCATAATCGAAAAGGGCGTTGCCAACACGAGCCTTGGCGATATTGCCGACGAGGCCGGAATAAGCAAGGGTACCCTCTACTATCACTACACGACAAAGGGCGACCTTATTTTCGATATCAGCGTCCGTCATATGGACCACATCACGAACACGATCATCTCGTGGATCCGTGGTCACGGTCTGATTGAAGGGCCCGATACGGTGCTCCGGATGGTTGTGGAGACCGTGCTGAAGTCAGAGACGCGCGGCTACATCCACTTCTACCTGATTCAGGAGGCGCTCAGCGGCAACCATGAGTCGTTGCGCGTGCGGTTTCGCGATGAGTACAACCACTGGCTCGAGCTGATCGAGGAGGGGCTGCGTCACATCCTGCCGGAGACGACCGACTTCAGGACCGTCTCGAAGATCATCCTGTCGAGTATCGACGGGCTGCTGCTTCAGAACCTTCTGGGCGTGGGCCGCATTCCGCTCGACGGAATCGGCAGCTTCTTCGCGCGCACCGCCGTATCTCCGCCGGATCGCGAGTGAACATCGTCCTGATCCGGCCCGATGAGATGTCCTCCGATTCTTCGCTTGTGCTCCTGGCCTCCAAGGATCCGCGTTCAGACCACGTGCGGCGGGTGCTGCGCCTGAAGCCGGGCGACACGTTGCGTGCCGGCGTCGTCGGCGGGCCGATCGGCGCCGCCCGTCTGGTCGCCGTAGACGAAGAACGGATGACGCTCGAGTTTTCGCCGCGGTGCGACCCCGATCGGCTCCCCCCGATCGAGCTCATCCTGGGGCACCCGCGTCCGATCGTGCTGCAGCGGCTGCTGCGGGATCTATCGTCGATCGGTCCGGCGCGTGTCGTCGTTGTTCCGACCGAGCTTGGCGAGCGTAGCTACACCGATGCGACGATGTGGCGGCGGGTCTACGACCTGCTTGTCGACGGGGCATCGCAGGGCGGGACGACGCTGTTGCCGCAGGTCGCACGTGCGCGCTCGCTCGGCGAAGCGGTGCGCGACGCGCGCGGCGGCGAGGCTTCGCGGATCGTGCTTCATCCTGCAGAACCCGACGGTTGCGGAACGGTTGTGTCGCTCGCCGACGCGCTCGACGAGCGCGTGCGTGCGCCGCTGACGATAGCGATCGGCTCCGAACGCGGCTGGACCGCCGGTGAGATCGATGTGCTACGCGACAGCGGCTTTCAGCCGGCGTCGCTCGGCGAACGCATTCTGCGGACAGAAGTGGCGGCTTCGATCGCAGTGTGGAGTGCCGTTGCATGGTACAATCGTCGCTGATGCGTAGAGTAGTGCTCGTGACCGAACGGTTGCTGATTCGCGAACTGCCACCCGCCGCGGCTACAGCCGTCGCGGCATTCCATCGTGAAAGCGCTCACTTCCACCGCCGCTGGGAGCCGTCGAGGAGCCCCGGCTATTTCGAACCTGGTCATCACCGCGAACTCCTTGGACGTGAGCGACGATCCGATCAGGTGATCCACCTCTGGATGTTCCTGCACGACGACGCGGCGTCCCGCCGTCGCGTTGCCCGCGGTTGGCGAGGCCGGTCGATCGTCGGTTCTATCACGCTGACCGCGATCGTCCGCGGCGCTTTTCAGAACTGCGTGCTCGGGTACAAGATCGATGCCCGCCACGCGCGCAGAGGCTACATGCGGGAGGCGCTCACCGCGACGCTCGACCATACGTTCGGCGAGCTCGGTCTGCACCGCGTGGAGATCAGCGTGATGCCCGAGAACGCTGCGTCGATCTCGATCGCCACGGGGCTC
>SKVA01000124.1 GCA_007129695.1 Spirochaetaceae bacterium
GAGCTGTTTCTGGACGGTCTGTGACCCGAACACGTACATTCGGACGATGAGTATTCACGTCCGGACCATCGCGCTCATGCTGGTCGCCACCGCATCGTTCGCATCCTGCAGGGACGACCGCAATCTGTACGAGCTACGCATCGGGAGCGTGACCTACCACGTCGAGGTCGTAGACACTCCCGAGACGCGCGAACGCGGTCTGATGGAACGCGAGTCGCTCGACCCACGACACGGCATGCTCTTCGTGTTCGAAGATAGCGCGCGCCGGTCTTTCTGGATGAAGAACACGCTCATCCCGCTGTCGATCGCGTACATCGACGATCGCCTCGCGATCCGGGAGATCCACAACATGGAGCCGTTGTCGCTCGAACCGGTTCCGTCGCGGCTTCCCGCGCGTTACGCGCTCGAAGTCAATCGAAACGAGTTCGACGAACTCGGGATCGGGATCGGTGCGCGCATAGTACCGTCAGAGCGGCTCCGCCGCCGCCTCTCCCGGTAAGCGTCGGCTATGAGTCGACCCCGCCGATCTCCGGAAACAGCTCAAGGACAGGTTTATCGTCGGGTAGCGTCGGTTCGTTGACCAGGCGCTCAACCTTGCGGTCGATCTTCGACAGGTCCTTCTCCAGGTCTCTTGCCAGGCGTACGCCTTCCTCGAACAGATCGGCCGCCTCCTCAAGCGCGACCTCCCCGTCGCGAATCCTGCCGCTGATCTGTTCGAGCCGTGCGAGTCGTTCTTCAAAGCTCTTCACGCGAGCACTCCTTGACGTCGGCGACGATCTTCCCTCGATGGAGTTCTACCGACATAGTATCGCCGACCGCCACCGTCGACGCGTCTGTAACGACAACACCGGTCGCATCGCGCGCGATCGAATACCCGCGCGCGAGCACGCTGTACGGCGACAGCGACTCGAGCCGCTCGGTCGCGACCGTCAACCGGTGGCGCACGTCGGAGATCCGCTCGACCATCGCGTCGGATAGCTCGTCGCGCAGACGGTCAAACTCCTGTACGACCGGTTGCGCGATCATCCAGTACGATCGGTGCAGCTCTTCGGGTGAGAACTGCCGCAGCAGCAGCCGCGCACGTCGCACGCGCTCGACGAAGCTTGCGGCGATCGCCGACCCGAGCTGCAGAACCCGAGCCGCGAGTTCCATCCGGCTCGCCGAAACCAGCTCCGCAGCCGCCGATGGCGTCGGTGCGCGCAGATCGGCCGCGAAGTCGCTCAAGGTCCAGTCGATCTCATGCCCGACCGCGGATATCACCGGAACGTCGCACGCGGCTATCGCGCGCACGACCGCTTCATCGGAAAACGGAAGGAGATCCTCGATCGACCCACCGCCGCGCGCGACGATCACGACGTCACCGAGCCGGTGCGTCGCCGCGATCCCGATCATCCGCGCGATAGTAGCTGCAGCGTCGTCACCCTGCACGGGCGTGGGGCAGACGGTCGCGTGCAGGCCCGCGTTGCGTCGCGCGAGCACCTGGAGAATGTCGCGCAGCGCTGCTCCGGTCGGTGATGTGACGATCGCGACGCGCTCGGGAACGAGCGGCAACGGCTTCTTCCGGTCGGCGTCAAAAAGACCCTCGGCCGCGAGCCGTTGCTTGCGTTCTTCGATCATCGCGAGGATCCGCCCGATCCCGGCAAGCTCCATCCGCTCCACGATTATCTGGTACGTCCCGCGCTTCGCGTAAACGCCGACCGACCCGTACGCGATCACGCTTTGACCGTCGGCAGGATCAAAGCTCAGAGCCGACGCACGGCCCCGGAAGATGACCGCGCTGATCGCCGCGTCGTCGTCCTTGAGCGTGAAATAGAGGTGGCCGGTCGACGATGGCCTGACGTTCGACAGTTCGCCTTCGACCGCTACGAAGGGAAAGCGCTCCTCGAGCTCGTTCTTGATCCTTTGCGTCAGCTCGGCTACGGTGAGCGTGACGGCACGGCGGTCCGACATCCGTTTGAGCATAGCGGTTGACGGTGATAAACTCAATCGGCCCTTGCGGGTGAGCGGGTCGTTGTCGATAAGGAAGTGAGCATGATCGTCTGTCTGGTTCTGCCGACACAGCGCTACCTCACCGAAGCCGTCGGCGGTGCATCGACGATCGACCGGATCGCCGGCTACGTTCGATCGCTCGAAGGCGTAGAGCGAGTTCGCGTCATCTGTGGAAAGGATCAGGCGTCGGCCGATCTCTTCGCGCTGCTTCCGACCGACTGGGACGTCCACCGCTGCACCGACCTGCAGGAGCGATCGGTACTCGATGCTATTATCGACGCGTGCGTCGGTGACGACGATGACGTGATCGTTGCGCACGCCGATCTGCCCTTCCTGAACGTCGAGCTGACCGCGCGGCTCCTGGACCGGCACCGGACCTACCGCGCCGACTACACCTTCGCCGATGGATACCCCGTCGGACTCGCGCCTGAGGTTGTGAACCGGCGTGTACTCGCGCATCTTGCCGGCGTCTGCCGGCCTGAACCGTTCGTCCGACAGGGACTCTTTCCGATCGTACTTCGCGATATCAACCGGATCGACGTCGAGACCGAACTGAGCGCGACCGATCAGCGTCTACTGCGCCTGGTCCTGGCGGTCGACTCCATGGCGAACCTGATCGTGTGCCGCGCGCTTGCCGACGGTGCGCCCGACCGGATCGACGAATGGGACGCGCACGTTGCGCGCAGCGCGGCGCAGCATCGGTCGCGGCCCCGCTTCGTCAGCATCCAGACGCTCGAACAGGAGGTGCATCGAACCGAGTACTCTCCGTACCCGCTGATGCGCACCGATGTGACCGCCCCCGGTCGCGTGATGTCGATCGATGAGTACCGACGTATCATCGACGAGCTTGCGGACTTCGCTCCCGAGGCGGTTGTCCACCTGTCGATGTGGGGCGAGATCGCGCTCCATCCCGACGCGGTCGCGATGGTGAAGCACGTTCTCAACACCGACGCGCTTTCGGTCCTGATCGAGACATCGGGTGTCGGATGGAGCGACGCGGCGCGGTCGCAGCTGTTCGCGATCGATGACCAGCGGATGCAGGTTATCGTCGGGATCGACACGAACGACCCCGAGCTCTACCGCGAGCTGCGCGGCGTCGGGTTGGAAGAGGCTACCGGCTTCGCAGAGCAAGCGATCGAGCATCTGGCCACCCGCGCTCACGTACAGGCGGTGCGGTTCGACCGTAGCGAACCGGCGCTCGACGCGTTCTACAGGCACTGGAAGGAGCGTACCGACAATGTCATCATCCAGAAATACGACCACTTCTGCGGGAGGCTTCCTCAGCGCCGGATCGGCGACCTGAGCCCTATCGAGCGGTTTCCGTGCTGGCGCCTGCAACGCGACCTGGCTATCCTGGTCGATGGCACGGTACCGCTGTGCCGGGAGGACATCGGTGCCGGAGAGCGGCTCGGCAACGCGCTCGTCGACGGGGTTGCGGCGGTGTGGAACAACGGCGCGGAACGCTACCGGCGCCACATTGGCGGAGAATACGACGGACTATGCGCGGGGTGCGATGAGTACTACGTCTTCTCGTTCTGACGGCATCGCCGACAGCGCTGTCGAGTACACGGTCGTCGGACAACGAGCCGCGTCGAACTCGCGTTCGGTAACGGCGGTCGTACTGGATCGTGGGACGCGTCAGACCCGGGCCGAAGCGCTCGCGCGGCTTGTGGAGGCGGGAGTCGGTCACGTAATCGTCGTACTCGGTCCCACGCCTCAGTACGATGTCGAGCACCTTGCGTCGAGGCTACCGAGCGTTCAGTTTCTGCTACTGTCGCGCGACGTGACCGTTGGCGAGCGGATCAACCTTGCGATGCGCGAAAGCTCCTCACCGTATGTCCTGACGCTCTGGTCGGACATGGACCTCACCGCGATCGGTGACCGAACACTCGAGCGCGTGCGCGAGCTAGGCGTGCTGTGCTGTGTTCCGATGCTCCGCACGGACCGAAACGAGGGCATACCGTCGGTCATCGCTCCGGCGTTCTACCGGACGACGCTGCGGACGGTTCCGACCCTGCCGTCGGCGTCGGGCGCTCCAACACTCTACGTGTTCGCGGAGACCGGGCTGTTCGATCGTGAGCGCTTTCTGTCGCTCGGCGGCTACGACCCGGCGATCCGCAACCCCTACTGGCAACGGTGCGATCTGGGGTTTCGCGCGTTCCTCTGGGGGCAGCGAATCGTCACCCTGCCGTCGCTCAGGATCACAGCCACGCGTGAGCTGCCCGCAGACGATGCGACTCCCGATGCGGGGTACGCGCGTTTCCACCTCAAAAACCTGGCCGTCAAGTTCGTCCGGGACCAGGCACGCCTGCCGCTCTCCGCGTGGGCTGCGTTTCTTCTGCGCTCGGGGCTCACGCTTACGGAGGCTCACCGCGTGTTCCGGGACGTTCGCGCGTGGGTGCGCACCAACGGGTACCGGTTCACGCAGGATGCCCGACGCGTAACCGAGTTATGGGAACCCGGCGAATGACCGGGGTGTTCCTGCAGGTCAGGCTCTCGAGTTCGCGCCTTCCGCGTAAGGCGCTTCTGCGCCTTGCCGACCAAACCGTCGTCGAGCACGCGCTGAGGTCGCTTGCCCGGCTTCCCGCGGCGGTGCATTGCGTGCTGACCGATCCGTCGAGCGCTGATGAGATCAGACCGGTCGCGCAGCGCTGCGGGTACCAGACCTTCGTCGGGAGTGAGACGAACGTCCTTGAGCGCTTTGTCGGTGCGGCGCGCGCGTTTGGCGTCGATGAGGTGGTGCGGGCGACCGGAGACAATCCGCTGGTCAGCTGGGAACTCGCGCGACTGGCGGTCGCGCTGCGCCGCCGTGAGCAGGCCGACTATGCAGCCTTCGACGGCCCTCCGCTCGGAACCGGTGTGGAGGTGGTCGCTGCAAGCGCGCTCGAGCGGGCCTTCGATTCGTCTCCGGACGACTACGACATCGAACACGTCACCGCCTTTCTGTACCGACACCCAGAGCGGTTCACCGTCGCACGGCGGCAGGCTCCGCCGGCGTACTGCGCGCCCGATGCCCGCGTGACGATCGACACGGCCGATGACTACGAACGGATTGGAGCGATCTTCGCGGC
>SKVA01000076.1 GCA_007129695.1 Spirochaetaceae bacterium
AAGATGAAACTCACCGTCGCGTAGACAAGCGGCAGTCCGAGCGTCCACCGCAGTACCACGGGGAAAACGCCCTCCCGGCGCGTGAACACGCCGTCGCGGATCGCACCGGTCGATATGCGGTAGTAGAGCCTGACCGCGGTCAGGCACGAAAAGATCGCGATGAACGCTATCTGGAAGAGGATCGACGGTTCCACGCGCGTGCCGGGGTCTACTCGGCGTGGACGCCGACGATGATTTCGCCTGCGGTGCGCTTGGGGACGTGGTGCGTGCCGTCGGGCTCGCGGTAGTACTTCACCGACGCACCCGGCGCGGCATCTTCGAGCACGACGGTCTCCACCGGTTCGCCGAGCGCGATCACGAGCGATATCTCGTACCGGTCGTCCAGATCGAGCGTACGCGCGAGCGGGATGGTCTTCATCGAACCGAGCATGCAGCCGCCGAGCCCCTTCTCCACCGCGCCAAGGAGGATCGTCTGGCTCGCGATCCCGACATCGAGGAGCGCGGTGCTCGGCTTGATCTCCCTGTCGGTGAGCACGACGATGTACCCCGCGGGGCGTTCGCCCGGCCCGGGCCCGTCCCACTCGGGTAGCGATCCGGCCCACGAGACCGTCGCGAACACCTTCGCGTTGATCGCCGCGCCGCAGCACAGCACGTACTTCAGCGGCTGGCTGTTCATGCCCGACGGGCAGTGGCGCGCGAGCGCGACGAGCTCGCGAAGCGTCGCCTCGGGTACGATTCGATCCTCCCTGAAGCGACGATAGCTGCGGTTACGGTCGACGAGTTGCGTGAATGTCATGGTGCCCCGATCATACCACGAGCCGGCTGACGCCGCTACAGCGCGCGGCCGACGACTCGATTGAGGCGCTTCACGAAGTCGGCCGGCTGCTTGACCGGCGCGCCTTCGACCAGGAGCGCCTGGTCCAGGAGCAGGAACGCGACGTCGTCGACGAACTCCTGGTCGCTCGGTGAGTCGCCGATCGACGCGAGCTTTGCGACGATCGCGTGGTCCGGGTTGATCTCCAGGATCGGCTTCACGTCGGGCAGATCCTTCTGACCCATCGCCTTCAGCAGCGACTGCATCTTCATGGTCGGATCGGCGTCGTCGACGACGATGCAGCTCGGGCTGTCGGCCAGGCGGATCGACAGGCGCACGTCCTTCACCCGGTCGCCGAGAGCCTTCTTGATCCGTTCGACAACGGGCTTGAGCTCCTTCTCCTTGCCTTTGTCGGCCTTCTCCTTGAGATCCTCTCCGGCGTCGGCGCGGTTGACCGCCTTGAGATCGGTATCCTTGTACTTGCCGAGCGTCGGAATCACGACCTCATCGAAGTCGTCGTCCATGACCAGAACCTCGATCTCCTTCTTCCGGTACGCTTCCAGCAGCGGCGAGTTGCGCAGCGTCTGCTCGTCGTCGCCGGTGATGAAGTAGATCGCCTTCTGGTCGCCGAGCATCCGCTGCTTGTACTCGTCAAGGCTCGTGTACCCATCGACGCTCGTGCTCTTGAACCGGACCAGTTCCATCAGCGCGTCGCGGTTCGCGTAGTCCTGATAGAGTCCTTCCTTGAGCGGCCGGTTGTACTGCTCGATGAACTTCGTGTAGAGGTCCTTGTCCTCGAGCGCGATCCGCTGCAGCTCGCCGAGCACCTTCTTCACGCTCGCCGAGCGGATGCTCGCCATCACGCGATTCTCCTGCAGGATTTCGCGGCTGACGTTCAGCGGCAGGTCCTCGCTGTCGATGATGCCGCGCAGGAACCGCAGATAGGTCGGCATCAGCTCCTTTTCGTCGTCGGTGATGAACACGCGCTGGACGTAGAGCTTGACGCCCGGGCGGTAGTCGACCTGGTACATGTCGAACGGCGCCTTCGACGGCACGTAGAAGAGCGTCGTGTACTCGAGCGTACCTTCGGCCTTCGTGTGGAGCCAGAACAGCGGGTCTTCGGAGTCGTGCGAGATCGTCTTGTAGAAGTTCTTGTAGTCGTCGTCGGAGAGCGCGGTCTTGCTCTGCTTCCAGAGGGCACTCGCCGCGTTGATCTGCTCGAGCTTCTCTTCCTTGCTCTTCTCCTTGCCCTTGTCGTCGTACTCGACCTTCGAGTAGCGCAGGTAGATCGGGAAAGCGATGTGGTCGGAGTACTTCTTGACGACGTCCTGGATCTGCCAGCGACTCGCGTACTCCTTGCCTTCGTCGTTCAGGTGGAGCGTGATCGTCGTACCGAACGAGTCCATTTCGGCCTCGGAGATCTCGAACTCGCCCTTCCCGTCGCTGACCCAGCGGTACGCCTTGTCCTCACCGGCCTTCCGGCTCGTGACCTCGACCTTGTCGGCGACCATGAACGCGCTGTAGAACCCGACGCCGAACTGACCGATCAGGTTCGAGTCCTTCTTCGCATCACCGGTCAGCTGCGCGACAAACCCCTTGGTACCGCTCTTCGCGATCGTCCCGAGGTTCTCGACGAGCTCGGCGTCGTTCATCCCGAGCCCGGTATCGGCGATCGTGATCGACTTATGGTCGGTCTCGTCGAACGAGATATCGATCCGCGGGTCGAACTGCAGCGACTTGTACGCGTCGTCGGTCATCGTCAGGTACTTGAGCTTGTCGATCGCGTCCGACGAGTTCGACACGAGCTCGCGCAAGAAGATCTCCTTGTGCGAGTAGAGGCTGTGAACGATCAGGTTGAGCAGTTGCGAGACTTCGGTCTGAAACTGGTGTGTTGCCATATCTACCCCTTTGCGCCTCCGGCGACAAATTGCCGACGCGGAGGCTCCAACGGTTACCCGGAATTGAGCAGAAGGTACCAAGAGCCGAGCGACCCGACAACCGCCGCAGATGCCAAGGCGGACGCTCCGCGCCTGCCTAAGGTTGCGGAGACAGATCGTAGATGAGGACCCGCGAGTTACGGTCGCGGTTGTACGATCGGCGCTTCGGTTCGGGAATGTCGTCGACCGAGCCGGATCGGAAGCCGATCAGCTCGAACCAGTCAGACGCCTGCGTCGTGAGCACGAACACCTCCGACAGGCGAATCGAGCGCGCAACGTCGATGAGGTAGCTGACAAGCCTGCGCCCGATCCCGAAGTGCTCGTAGTTGTCGTCGACCGCGAGCCCGGCGATCTCGGCCTGCGTCTCTCCGTAACGGTGGAGCGCGCAGCACCCGTGCACCATGCCGTCGGTTTCGAACACGACGTAGTCTTCGATCGCGTCGTGAAGGTCGTTCTCCGACCGGCTCACGAGCAGCCCTCGTCCGACGAGCGGCTGCATCAGGCGGTAGACGTCGGGTACGTCGCCGCCGCGCATCCTGCGGATCGACTGGTACTCGTTTCCGTGGACCATCGTCCCGACGCCCAGGTTGGAGAAGATCTCCTGGAGGATAACGCCTTCCGACCGGCCGTCGACGATGTGCACGCGTTCGACCCCGCCTGAGACCGCGCGCAGACCGAGTCCGACGAGTTCGACCGCGAGCGTTTCGCGCGCGGCGTGGAGATCGACGAACCGTTGCGCCTGGTCGACGTTCAGCCGCGAGATCCGGCCATCGGTGGTCGCGTCGATTTCTATATCCATCGGGTAGTTGGGGGTCACGATCGGGTCGATCTCCGACAGGAAGAAGAGCTTGCTCGCGCCGAGCGCGACCGCCAGGTGCGTCGCGAGCTCGCGCGAAGAGATGTTATACGGCTTTCCTGAGCGGCTCCACCCGATGCACGGCAGAATCGGGATCGTCCCCTGCTCGATCGTCGCACGCAGCAGGTCGACGCGGACCTTGTCGACGGTGCCGGCGTCCTGGTAGTCGACGCCGTCGACAACGCCCAGACTTCGCGCGCGCACCCAGTTCCCGATCACCGCGTTTACGCCCTGCCCGCTCAGCGACGTCATGATTCTGTTCGCCGCGTCGAACGCTGCCATCTTGATGAACGGGATCGCGTCGGGGGTGGAGATGCGCACGTGTTTGTACTTCCGGCACTCGACGTTGTACCGGTCGAGGATCTCATCGATCCGCGTTCGTGCGCCGGCGACCAGCACGATCCGGATGCCGGCCTCGTGCATCATGACAAGGTCGCGCATCACGCCGGCGATCGCCGGGCGCAGCACCACCGCGTCGTCTATCTGGAGGACGAAGGTCTTGTCGTGAAACGCCTGCGCGTAGCGGAAAACCTCGCGAATCAGTTCGACGTGCTCGTGCGCGTTGATCATCTACTGATACTGAATATACACCGGAACCGGATCGAGTCGCAGGACGTCGGCCGGGCTCATCAGCGGATAGTCGTAACCGCCCGCGCGCCAGCTCTTCGGGTAGAAGAGCTTGAACCCCTTCAGCGGGATGTTTCCGGCCAGCACGTTGAAGCGCCAACTGTCGATCTTCTGAGCCGGGTTGCCGAATCCGTCGGCGTGATGGATCAGGTCGACGCGCGGAAAGTCGGCGCGTACCTGCTCGCGATTGCGGATCATCCGCCAGTTGAACTGGTGGACGACGAGCATCCTCGTGCCCGGCAAGCCGTGCTCGATCAGGTAGTCCTGCATCATCTGCTGCGCCATGTTGATCTCGGACGCGTCGACACCTCCTATCTCGAGCCCGGGACGGGTGGTCGCCCACTCGGGATCGAACGCAAGGTGGACGTGCGGGTAGCGCAGATACGGCAGCATACGCTCGATCGCCCCGCGGACGGTACCGGCGCCGATCTGGTGGTCCAGGAACACGATGATGTCGTTCGCCGCGGCAAACTCGATGTACTCCAGAAGCTGCGCCTCGCGGATCACGCCGACGGTCGCGTCGGGATGTACCGTCGCGAAGATGATGTGAAACGCCGGCGCGACGCCGATCGCACCGGCGAGCTCGTCGTACTCTGCGGCGCGCGCCTTCAGCTTTTCGGCCATCAGCGGCAGATCGGTCTCGCCGAGCGCGCCCATACGGCGGCTGTTCGGGTGCCCGTAGTACGCGACGACAATCCGGTCGCGCACCACGCCGTCGCTCGCACGCGCGGCCGCCGGCCACCGCCGCTCTACATCGAGCGCGTCGCGCTTGGCGTCGATGTCGATCCGAAGAAGCGACGGAACCCCGGGCCCCGGAGTCGGCAGCGCGGCAATGATCGTTGGTTCGGTCGGCGGATCGGGCAGGACGGCCTGCGGCTCGTACTCCGGCGCGACGAAGAGACCTTCGGTGGCGGGCCCCACGGTCCCGACGGGGCCGGGGTCGAAGACGCTTTCAGGATCGACGCGAAGCGGGTCGTCGACCGCGCTGACGATCGCGGCAAGCAAGAGAAGAAACCCTGCGATGAGTCGTTGTCGAATCATACTCTTTTGTCGACCTCACGATGACAACGCTTCACGATATCTCGTATAGTGATATCGATGCGTTGGGTGATGCTCTGTCTTACCCTGCTTTTTCTCATATCGTGCGACCGAGTGCAAGACCGCTCCGATCGGGCGACAATCCGGCTCGAAGAGCAGATTGTATCGCTCCTGGAGCTCAATACCTACGAGCATGTATACCGCGACCTGGTCTACTTCGGCGAGGAACGCAGCTTCCTGTTCCTCCGCACGATGGAGCGCGCGACGCTCTTTTCGGTCGACATCCGGGTCCGGGCGGGCGTCGATCTCTCCGATGGCGTTACACTCAGACCCGACCGGACCACGCCGGGGCGGATCGTCGTCGCGATGCCGCGCTCGGAGATCCTGATGGTCGACGCAGACGAGTCGACGCTCCGCGAGTACATGATCCGCGAACGCGGCGGAAGAATCGGGCTGTTGGAGATGAGCGGCCAGTTGGAGGCGGTCAAGGCGCGTACGGCCGCCGATGCGGTTCGCCGCGGCATACTGACCCGCGCAGACACGAACGCTCGTGCGCTCGTCACGAGCCTCCTCTCCATGGCCGGGTTTGACGATGTGAGCTACGACCAGAACACGCCGGGGGGCGAGCGATGAGGAGCTGGCGGTTGCGTCTGGCCGTCGTTGCGGTGCTCATCGCGGCGTTCGTCGTGCTGCTGTTCACCGACATCATCGGCGTCGCGCTGATACCGTGGCTCCCGGGCATCCGCTTCCACCGGTCGGTTACGACGGCCTCGTCGACGATCACTCTGGAGCAGGTCCGGTCGATCGCGGCGCTCAACACCGTCGGACTGGTCCACCGGACGGTCTTCCCGTACGACTACATGGAGAGCTCGCTGTCGCTCCCGCCGATCCTGCGCAAACTGCGCGCTACCGACGCATCGGTGCGTGACACGCTCACCGACGACGAGTACCGCTATCTCACCGCGTACAACGTCGCCGAACGCGCGAACCTGGGGATGACGGCGGGGTCGTTCGACTTCGTCGTCGTCACGCTTGCTGTGACGGCAGGATTCGACCTGTCGTCGTCCGACGTGGGCTTGAGCGTCGAAGAGTACGTCGCCGACGGCGTCGATCGCCGACGCGCGATCGTGAGGCTACCGGCGGCAGCGATCACCGACGTCACGGTAGAGGACATCGATCCCGCCGACTACCCCTACCCGAACGTGGCGCTCGGCCCGGAAGGGTGGCGACTGATCACGGAGTACGTTCGCGAGCACGCTGTCTCCGCGGACGCGAGGCGCGAGCTCATCGACACCGCACGGCGGCGCGGCGAGACGTTCTTCGCCGAGCTCCTGGGTCAGGCGGGATTCTCGGACGTCGTGTTCGAGCGCGCGGCGGAGTAAGCCTGCGAAACAGCCTGGCGGCGAGCGCAACCGACGCCGCGAATCGCGGCGCGCACCGGACATCCGGCCGCGCTCGGGGTATACTCGGGCGCATGGTGAGCGTGGAAGACGCACGCGAGTTTTTCCGTCACGATCCCTACGTGCTTCTCAACCTGGAGGCCACGGAGGCCGCACGCGACGAAGTCGCCCTTCTGTGGTACGACGACCTGTCCGATACCGATCAGCGGCTGATCGACGACGCGTTCGCCGACATCGACGCGCTGTTCGCCGGACGCGTCGCGGGATACCGCGCCTGCTCAACCCCCTACCATTCGGTCGGCCACACAATGCTCATCACGGTCGCGATGGCACGCATCCTGGACGGTGCCCGCCGATCGGGCGTCTGTGACGCATCGGCCGCGGTGTCGGGGCTGCTGGCAGCGCTCTACCACGACTCGGGCTATATACAGGATGCCGACAACGACGCAGAGGTTGCTCTGTCGGATCACGAGCGGCGCAGCGTCGATCAGCTGCTGCGCTTCTGCGCATCGGCACGGATCGACGGTCCGACGGCGACCCTTGCAGTGTCGGCGATCGCACGCCGACCAGAACCCCGACGCGACGCCTCCGACATCGGCCCGTCGGCCGCCGACGCGGACGCCACGGACAGGGAGCCGACGCTCGCGACGATGCTCCTGTACGCCGATCTTCTGGGTCAGATGGCCGACCGGGCGTACCTGGAAAAGCTTCTGCTGCTCTACGACGAGTTCCGACGAATCGGTGTCGACGCGTACCGGAGCGAAATAGAACTGCTTCGCGGAACCGCGGGGTTCTACGGCTCGATCGCGAAGCGATCGAAAGGACGCCTCGATCAGGTGTCCGGGTACCTGCGCGCGCACTTCGCCGAACGGGCGGGTGCCGCGCGCGATCTCTACTCGGAATACGTGGGGAAGAACATGGACTATCTGGCGAGCCTGTTGACGATCTACCGCGACGAGTACCGAGACCGGCTGCGCCGACTTCCGACCGACCCGAACGGGTTGCCGCTCGCAAATTGATTCGGTACTATATATATAAATTATCTTATACAAGGATGCGCAATGAGTGAGAAACTGACAACCGCCGACTTCAAGGCGAAGGTGTTCGACTGGGAAGAGAACAGCGAGTGGGCGTACAAGGGCGAGCTACCCGCGATCGTCGATTTCTACGCTGACTGGTGCGGCCCGTGCAAGATGGTCGCCCCGATTCTGGAGGAACTGAGCCAGGAGTTCGAGGGGAAGATCAACGTGTACAAGGTAGACACCGATGCCGAGCAGGAGCTCGCGATGGCGTTCGGGATCCAGAGCATCCCTTCACTGCTGTTCATCCCGGTCGGAGACAAGCCGCAGATGGCCGCCGGAGCGCTTCAGAAACAGCAGTTTTACCAGGCCATCAAGGATGTCCTGAAAGTCGAGGCTGCATAGCCCAAGCCATTGATTCGCCTGGCCGGGCACGGTATTCTTATGCGCGAAAGCCGCATTCTGATGTAACCATTCATCAGGAGCGTGGTTCTTTTTTATGATTGGGGCCGGGGGGATTGTCGTTGACATCCTGCCGACTGCCGGGAAACCGGCCGAGGGTAGCGAGAAGCGCCACGCTGAGCGATGGGTGACCGGAGCGTCGGGGTAAGCCTGCGTTGCAGAGGGATACCGATCTAACCGGGTGACCGGAGCAATGCGTACGCGGATCAAAGCTCTGTTCAGTTCGTTCCTGCCCCGGAGCGTGCTGGATAGGATAAACCGGTTCTTGTGATCGGTTGCGCTTTCTTTTCACGCCGCCCCCCAGGTTTTATTACCTCCTTTCCTGGGGGGTTTTTTTTGCTCTTCCGCTTACGGTATTATCTGACGCAATGAGCAAGTACCCGTTCACCGATATCGAGCAGCGCTGGCAGGCGTTCTGGGAAGAGCACCAGACCTTTCGTGTGACCGAAGATCCTGCGATTCCGAAAGAGAAGCGCAAATACGTCCTGGACATGTTCCCCTACCCGTCGGCGGCGGGTCTGCACGTCGGGCACCCCGAAGGGTACACCGCGACCGACATCTACTGCCGATTCCTGCGAATGCGCGGCTACGCGGTCCTGCACCCGATGGGGTTCGACAGCTTCGGGCTCGCGGCCGAGACGTACGCGATCCAGAAGGGCACGCACCCGCGCACCACGACCGAAGCGAACATCGACCAGTTCCGGCGTCAGATCAAGTCACTCGGATTCAGCTACGACTGGAGTCGCGAGGTATCGACGCACAAGGCCGACTACTACCGCTGGACGCAGTGGATCTTCCTGAAACTCCACGAAAGGGGGCTCGCGTACGTCGCCGAGGTACCCGTCTGGTACTGCGCGGAGCTGGGGACCGTCCTCGCGAACGAAGAGGTGCTCACGACCCCCAACGGCCCGCGCAGCGAGCGCGGAAACCACCCGGTTGAGCGACGCCCGCTTCGGCAGTGGATGCTCAGGATCACCGAGTACGCAGACCGGCTCCTGGAAGGGCTCGACGGGCTCGACTGGCCCGAGTCGATCAAGGCGATGCAGCGCAACTGGATCGGACGCAGCGAAGGCGCAAACGTCACCTTCCCGCTCGCCGATGGGTCGGGGTCGGTCGAGGTGTTCACAACGCGTCCCGACACGCTCTTTGGCGCGACCTACATGGTCCTTGCCCCCGAGCACCCGCTTGTGGAACGGATCACGACTCCCGAGCAACGCGCCGCGGTTAATGCGTACAGGGAGAGGACGAACCTGAAGAGCGACCTGGAGCGGACCGAGCTCTCCAAGGAGAAGACCGGTGTGGCAACCGGCGCGTTTGCGATCAACCCGGTCAACGGCCAGAAGATTCCCGTGTGGATCTCCGACTACATCCTGATATCGTACGGAACGGGCGCGATCATGGCGGTCCCCGGGCACGATGAGCGCGACTTCGAGTTCGCCACGCAGTTCGGGCTTCCGATCGTCCGCGTCGTTGCGCCGGCCGACGATCCCGATAGCTCGACCGATCTCACCGAAGCGATGAGCGCCTACGGGGTATCGGTGAACTCAGGCGCGTTCAGCGGATTGCCGACCGCACAGGCAAAGCAGCAGATCACCGAGTGGCTCGAATCCAGGGCTATCGGATCGAAGGCGGTCAACTACAAGCTGCGCGACTGGATCTTCGCGCGCCAGCGCTACTGGGGCGAACCGATTCCCGTCGTCGAGTGCGACGGCGAGTACGTGCCCATCCCAGCCGACCAGCTCCCGGTATTGCTTCCCGAGGTCGAGAGCTACAAACCGACCGGAACCGGGGAGAGCCCGCTTGCCGGCGTCAAGGAATGGGTCCGAGCCGAATGCCCCGACGGGTCGGGCAGGATCGGACGGCGCGAAACGAGCACGATGCCACAGTGGGCCGGCAGCTGCTGGTACTACCTGCGCTACCTCGATCCACACAACGAGCACGAGTTTGCGTCGCACGACAAGATCGACTACTGGATGCCGGTGGATCTCTACGTCGGCGGCGCCGAACACGCGGTGCTCCACCTGCTCTACGCCCGGTTCTGGCACAAGGTGCTCTACGACATCGGCGTCGTGACCACCGACGAGCCATTCCTCCGCCTTGTGAACCAGGGCATGATCCTGGGCGAGGGCGGCGTGAAGATGTCGAAGAGCCTGGGCAACGTGATCAACCCCGACGACATCGTCGCCGAGTTCGGCGCCGACTCGATGCGGATGTACGAGATGTTCATGGGACCGCTCGAAGTCGCCAAACCGTGGTCGACGAACGGGCTGGCCGGCGTGCACCGCTTCCTTGACCGCGTCTACCGGCTGAGCCGCACCGACATCGTCGACGGAGAGCCGCCGATCGAGCTGCAGCGGCTCCTTCACAAGACGATCAGGAAGGTGACCGACGACACCGATTCGCTCGCGTTCAACACCGCGATCGCGCAGATGATGATCTACGTGAACGAACTCTACAAGGCCGACGCTTTGTACCGTGGTCTGTGGGAACCCTTCGTGCTGCTCCTCTCACCGTACGCACCGCACCTGGGCGAACAGCTGTGGGTCGACCTTGGGCACGAGCCGTCGGTATCGAAGCAGAGCTGGCCCGAGTACGATCCGGCGCTGACCGTCGACGACGAGGTAACGATCGTTCTCCAGGTCAACGGCAAGGTTCGCAGCAAACTCACCGCGGCGACCGGGACAAGTGCGCAGGAGATCGAGCGCCTCGCGCTCGCCGACGAGCGGATCATCGAGTGGACGACCGGGAAGCAGGTGGTCAAGGTCATCGCGGTTCCCGACAAGCTGGTAAACGTCGTCGTCCGATAGCCCGGTCTATCGCGGCAGAGTCGCCCACGCCCTGCCGTCCGAGTCGACGGACAACGCCACGCGTCGTCCGTCGGATGACCAGAGCGCGGTGACGCCGACGGGCGCGGCGGGCCACGGGTCGCCTCCAGCGACCGCGCGTGCGAACGGCGACATCGCCACCCACGATCCGTCGGGAACCGCGATGTCGACCGGCCACGTCGGTGCGGCGCGGATGAGCGTCGTGCGCATCGATCGCGCGGCGATCGCGGTGCGAAGCGGCAGGTAGTCGATCAGCCACGGATCGGACGGTAGCGCGGCTGCGATTTCGTCGATCAGCCGCGACACCAACAGGCCACGGATGTCGACGCCGGCCGCCAGAACGTCGGCAATGAGCGATGCGGCCGGCCCCGACTCGAACGACAGCGCTATACTCCCACCGCGCCGCGCGGACGGATCGGTCGACTGCGTCGGCCACACCCCGCCGGCCGGAGCGAGCCGTTCGCCGCAGGCGAGCGCGGGCCCGCCAGTCTCCCAGGCCACGTCGGCCAGGAGCGCCACCGGCGCAACGCGCGGAATCGTCGTGACAACAGTTGTACCCGCCTCCACCGACCTGGCCGCGGTACCGGAGTCGACCGCGCTCTGCCACCGCACGTGGAACCGCGGTTCCCCCCACGCTGCGGTCCATACCGCCGGCGCGACCGGCATCAGAACCGCTACCTCGATCCGGTCGAACGGAACCGAACACGACGCAGACAGAACGAGCGCGCACGCGACGGCAAGCGCGCTCCCGGTGGCCGCGGGCCGCAGCGACGCAGCCCCGCCGGCGGTTTTCAAGTGCTTCATGCCGGGTTATCGGTAGGATTTCGCGGCGCGCTTCATCTGTTGCGCGCATTTCGACTCCCGGTCGCGATCAACAATTTCGGCACCACCGGTTTCCTGTTGCGACCCACGGGGCTTTGCGGGATAATGGCGCTCGATGGACGCAGAACGCTCCTTCATTGAAACGCTCTCCGACGCGGTCGACTCTCGCAAAGCCGCGATCGATCGGGAGGTGCTTCCGAAGCTCAAGGAGCAGTTCCGGGTGTTTCACGCGTCGCTCCAGGGGCTGCACGCGCTGCTCATCCGCAAGGGGCTCGTCCAGCAGGACCCATACAAGAGCGACAACAAGGTCGCCGACATCACACCACCATCCGACGATCAGTACCTGGAATCGGAGCGCGACGTCGCGCTTGGAGTACGCCTTGACGCGTACGACAACGTGCTGGAGTACCTGGACAGTTACTACGAGATGCGCGCCGAGGTGCTCGACTTCCGGCAGCTCAAGCGCCTGTCGGAGCTCGTATCGTATATCCAGTGGGATCGCCTGTCGCCGAGCTCGCCGAAGGCGACCACGCGTGGCCTCGCCGACCTGGTCGCGCGCGCGCGCGGCGGCAACGACGGGTTCGCGAGCAGCGTGATCGCAGATTCGCTCGACCAGCTCGGCAAAATGACAAAAGAAATCGTCGCGCAGATCAAGGTTGTCGGCGCGTACAAGCGCGAAGAGTACAAGCTGATGCTGCGTCGCGACGTCATCGCGACGATCGACAACCCGGAGCGACTGCAAGCCAACGACGATGCATCGATACAGACGATCCGCGAACGGTTCAAGTCCGCGAGCGTCGCCGGACCGTTCGTACCGGAGCTCGCGAGCGAGGTCATCGCCGAGGACTATGGTCCCGACGGAGCAACGCTTCGCCAGGAAGTGATCGCCCGGCTGATGCAGTCGGCTCCGCGCGCACGCAAGAAGCGTCCGACCGAGTCGCTCCGCGATCAGCTCATTGGGGCGCTGCGGGGGCTCGCGTCGGCGAGCCGCGCGCTCGACGCGATCGCGACGAATCTCCGGATCAACGACGAGCAGATCCGCACGGGCAAGCGGGATCTGGCAACGCGTTTCCGCGAATGGATCGACCGGATGACCAACCGGACACCCACGGAGACGGTCTACGACGTCGAGTATCTCGACGAAGCAACGGGCAGCAAGCAGACCGAGCGCGTCGCGTTCACGGCATTCGTCGACGGCGCAGCGAAGAAGGCGCGTCTCTACGCGTCGTTCCTGGCGAAGTCGGGCACGCCGTGGTCGAGGCTCCAGAGCGCAGACGAGGATCAGTTACTGTCGTACCTGTCGCGCGAGCTCGGCGACTGCCACCTGATCCATCGGCGGGCGCAGGCGCTCGATGTCCATATCAAGTCCAACGCGCCACCACTGCTCCGTGCCAGGATGAAGGGAGTCAAGATCGAGCTCACCGCGCTGCGAAATGCGATAGTTACTGCCAACCAGCTCAAGCACGAGTACGTGGGCAAAAAAGAAGAGGAAGAACAGCTGCGCACGCTCGGGATCGACGAGTAGGCGAACGATCGGTCCAGACTACGCGGCGCGGAAGATACCGAGCACGCGAAGGTCTTCGACCACGTTGCGCAACCGTTCGAGCGCATCGGGAAAAGCACCACCACCCGCTGGCAGCTCGACGTCGACGTAGAACATATACTGCCACGGTTTTCCGGCGATCGGGCGCGACTCGAGCTTCTTGAGGTTGAGCTCGGCGTCGGCAAGGATCTGCATCGCAGAGAAGAGCGCACCGGGACGGTCGGGTGTCGAAAAGACAAGGCCGGCCATGTTCGCGCCGGTGTCGCTGTCTGCTTCGTCGCGCGAAAGAATCATGAACCGTGTGTAGTTGCTCGGATTCGTTTCGATACCGGCCTTGATGACCTCCATCCCGTAGACCTCGGCGGCGCCGGCGTTCGCGACCGCCGCGTTCCCGTTCCCACGCTGCTCGGCGATATGCGCGACCGACCCGGCCGTGTCGTAGAACGGCACAAGCTCCCACTCGTGACGGCTGAGGTACTCGTGACACTGCGCGAGCGCCTGCGGATGCGAGTACACCCGGCGCACATCGTCAATCGTCGTTCCAGGCGCGGCGATAAGACTGTGCTCAACGCGCAACTTGATTTCGCCAACGATCGTCAGATCGGGATACTGCAACAGCAGATCATAGTTCTCGTGAACGCTCCCGGCGAGGCTGTTCTCAATCGGCAGGATCGCGTAGCGAGCGGATCCCGACAGCACCGCGTCGAACGCGTCGCGAAACGATCGGCACGGCATCGCCCGGTATTCCATGTCGTGGAAGAACCGCAGCAGTGCCATCTCGCTGTACGCGCCGCGCTCGCCCTGGAATGCGACCGGCACCGGGCCGGTCGCTGCGTCGGCAGATCGCGCCGGCCGTGCGCCGACCGCTTCCGCGGCCCCGATAGATCGTCCGCGCGTCGGGATGCGCGTCAGCTCCTTGCCGACGACGGGCGCAAGCGCCTCGACATCACGCATCAGTTTCTCAAACTGATCGGGGAATAGAGACTGCGGGCCGTCGCTCATCGCGCGGTCCGGGTCGGGATGCACCTCGACGATCAGCCCCGCGGCACCCGCGGCGATCCCGGCGAGCGCGACCGGGGGCACCTGGTCGCGGATGCCGGTCGCATGGCTCGGATCGACGATCACCGGCAGGTGGCTGAGTTTCCGGACCACGGGAATCGCGGAGATATCGAGCGTGTTGCGCGTGTAGGTCTCGAAGGTCCTGATCCCGCGTTCGCACAGGATCACATTCTGCGACCCGTGCGCGAGCACGTACTCGGCCGCCATCAGCCATTCTTCGATCGTCGCCGCCAGACCGCGCTTGACGATGACGGGCCGCCCGCTTGCGCCGACGGCCTTCAAGAGCTCGAAGTTCTGCATATTGCGCGCGCCAATCTGGAACAGGTCGACGTAATCGGTGAACATCGACACGTCCTGCGCGGAGACGATCTCGCTGACGACCGGCATGCCGTATTTGTCTCCCGCCTTGCGCAGAAGCCGTAGCCCTTCTTTGCCGAGCCCCTGGAACGCGTAGGGGCTCGAGCGCGGCTTGAACGCGCCGCCGCGCAGGATCACCGCGCCGCTCTCGCGTACGATCCGCGCGCTCTCCATGATCTGCGCCTCGGTCTCCACCGAACACGGTCCGGCGATCATCACGATCCGCGGGCCGCCGATCTTGATCGGGCCGACCGCAACGACGGTGTCGGCCTTCTGGAGCTCACGACTCGCAAGCTTGAACGGTTTGGTGATCGGAATGACGCGCTCGACACCGGGTCGGACTTCGACCTCACGAATGTCTATCGATACCGAGCCTACCGCGCCGAAGATCGTCTCATGCTCGCCGACGATCTCCCTGACGCGAAACCCTCTCTCCTCGAGAAAGGTGCGAAGCCGTGTCTTATCATCCTCGCGGATGGTGCGTTCGAGTACGATGACCATGCGGCATTCTACGCGATAGTGGGCGGGAAGTGCGAGAGGATGTACTCGCGGAAACGGGCACGTAGCCGCGCCTGATACGAGAGCACGCCGTCGACGTACCGGAGCGTCGATGCGGGGGTCTGCCCGCGAATCACGCGCGTGAGCCCGGCATTGTAGATCGCGAGCGCCTGCGCGTCGCTGTCCCCCTGGTCGAGGCAGAATCGGAGGTACTTCAGACCGTGGTAGGTGTTCACGTCGATGTTGAAGAAGTCCTCTTCGGTCAGGTGGCGAAAGGTCAGCGAGTTGAGCTGGAAGAGGCCACGGTCGATCGACGTCGCGTTGCGGTTCACGGCTACCGGGTAGAACCGGCTCTCCCCCCAAACCAGGCCGTACGCGAGCGTCAGCGATATGTTCAGCCGGTCTGCGTAGTACAGGATCGGCAGCGCGATCGCTTCCGAGCCTGCCTGCTCGACGAAGAAATCCACGACGCGATCGCGCGTCAGCGGCTCGCGATAGAGCGCGAGCGCCGGTTTCGGGCCATCGAGAAAGTTCTCGATATTCGGGTACGCGCGCCGGCGCTCGGCATCCTCGATCACGACGACCGCGTCGCGCCGGTTACGGTGTTCGTCGGCCATGAGAGTGGCCGCGATCAGTTCCGGGTCTTCGTCGGGGATATAGAGGTAACCGGTGCTGCACCCGAGCAGGATCGCTCCTGACACGATGCAGAACAGCCTTGTCGTCGGACTCATTACACTGATAGGATACCGACCCCGACGCGTATCGATCAACACCGGCGCCGGCGCTCTCCGGCTACCCTACCCGGGTGACGATCGCCTGTCCGCTCAGGCTCGGTACGACGGTGAGCCCCTGGCCGGCGATCTCTGCGACCAAGCTTGTAACGCCCTCGCACCCGTAGAAGCCGTAGTCGTCGAAGACGACCACGCCGCCGGCCTCCATCCGCGGCCACGCCCACTCGAAGCAATCCTTCGCGCTCTGGTACACGTCGACGTCGATGTGGCAGAGGGCGAAGCGACGTCCCGACACCGCAGCACCGGTCTGATCAGGAAACACGCCTTCAAGGATCTCGACGCCGGGAGCCCCGACGCTCGCGAGCAGATCGCGAACGATGCCGGCCGACGTGTTCGCGTGCTCCCCGCCGCGGTAGTACGTGTCGCGTTCGGTGGCCTTGACGACCCCGGCAAACGTATCGGCCAGATATACCCGCCGCGCCGGCACGGTGCGCACGGGTGCGATCGCCGCGCGCGCGAGCACGGCCCCGGAGCCTCCGCGCCAGCTCCCGATCTCCAGGATGTCACCGGCTGGAACCTGGCGTGTTATGAACCAGAGTGTCCAGAGGCGGTAGATGTCGACCATGGTATGGTCCTTGATCGACGCGTAGAGCTCGGCAAACTCGGGGTCGACGTCCCACGGACGGTAGTTCGCCACCGGCTCTACGATTCCGTAGCCGGGCGGGTAGGTTCGCCCGGTTGCCGGGCGGGTATTCGTTTGACTCTGATCTGACATACACCATAGTAGACCGCCGGGAGGCGCATGAGCAACCAACCCGACGATCTCTACGGCATCGTTCGGACCGAGAAGTCGGTGAACTCGGCGCGGCCGAGAGAGCGCAGCGCGATCTCCATCCCCGAGTCGATCCCGAACCAGGTCCGGTACCGCACCTTGTCCTCGCCGTTGATCGCGATCGTGATGTACTGCGAGTGCGGTTCGTAGAGCACGTCGATCCGCAGCGAATCGCCTACGGCC
>SKVA01000155.1 GCA_007129695.1 Spirochaetaceae bacterium
ACTCCGGGGCGGCCAGATCGATCGACACCGGTACGATATCGGCCGGTAGCGGTCGCCTCCCCTGCTCCACGATGCCGTAGCGCGCAAGGAATCGTTCGTCCTGGTAGCGGTAGAGACCGTTCGCGCCGAACGCACCGGTTTCGCTTTCGGTGACGAGCGTACCCCCGCGCTCGACGAACCGGATGATCGCGTCGGCCTGGTGAGGCTCTACGACAATCGCTCGCGGCATGAAGAGCACCGACAGCGCGTCGAGCGCGGCGGTGTGATCCTCTTCGACGACCGTGTACGGGATGCTGTTACGCAGAAGTGCTCGCGTCAGTCCCTGGATCGCGTGCATCGGTCGCGCCGCGTCTCCGTCCTCGCACCAGCTGTGATAGTACGTTCGCGGGCTGAACCAGACGCCGACGCGCGCCGGCTCCGGCGCGTACGGTTCCAGGAGCGCGGCTTCTCGCGTGAGGACCTCGCGCATCGCGGTGAGCGCGCGCACGCGCTCGTCGGCGCGTCCGTCGGCGCCGATGATCCCGAATCCGCCCGATTCACGGCCAAAGATCTCATCGCGCCAGCACCAGAACAGGATCGTCTTCGCGCCGGTCGCGAGCCCTGTCCAGATCCACCGCTGCTGAACCGATGCGCTCACCGCGTGCTGCGGCGTGAAGCCGTCGGCCGACCGGCCGCCCTGCAACTCGCTCAGCCACAGCGCCTTGCCGTGCTGCTCGGCCGCGGCGCGCACGAAGTCGATCCGGCTCGTGAAGTCGGTGTGGTCGATGTCCTCCCAGACCGGGAAGCTCGATGTCCCGACGCCGTCGATCGCCTCGGCGAATCCCCAGTCGTTGCCACGGTGCAACGCGGTCGTCGACTCGTCGGCGTGGTAGCTATCGGTGCCGTAAAGAACCGTCGGCTTGCCGCCGTGGACGGTCACCGGTTTGCCGGGGTTGAGATCCTTGACGATCCGGTAGCGCCACCGCGCGTGCTCGACGCTCCGATCGGAGATGAACTCCTCGAACGCCATCATCTCGGTGTAGACCCGACCCGGGCGCTTACCCGGCACGACCTCGTCCCACCGCGCGTAGCGCCGCTCCCACGCGGCGTTCAGCTCGGCCAGGCCGCCGTAACGCTGCTCGAGCCACGACCGAAACGCCGACACCGTGTGATCGCAGTAGCAGACCAGTCCGTCGGCGTGCACATTCCAGCGCAGTTCGTTCCAGACGTCCCAGCCGATCACCGCGTCCGACGACGCGTAGCGCTCGGCGCACGCCGAAAGGAACCGCCCCATGCGGTCGCGTACACCGGGATGGTCGATGCAGCCGCCCGGCGTGATCCCGTAGTGGATTTCGCGCCGGTTCGTCGACACGACCTTCTGCCCCATGTTCGTGACCATCTCGGAGTCGGGTACATCGCGATGGATCCAGTACGGGTGAACGGCCGCGATCGTACTGAGTACGACCGACAGCCCGTGTCGGCCGGCCGAATCGACCAGTCGATCGTAGTCGGAAAAGTCGAACCGCCCGGCTTCGGCCTCGATCCAGCCCCAGACCATCCAGAGCTGCACCGTGTCGAGCCCCGACTCCTTCATCAGCCGAAGGTCGTCGTCCCAGTAGCCGTCGCGGGGAAAGGGGGGGCGGTAGTACTGCGCGCCGATCGTGATCGCCATGCCTTGGCATAGCACGCAGCGCGCCCCGGGTCAACGGATCATGGCCAGATCAACGTCCCGTCGGGCGACCTGGTCCGGGTCCACTTGGGCGGTACGAGCGCGGGCGGAAACTCAGCTGCCGCGGCCTCGTCAAAGCCGATCCCGAGCCCCGGCTGATCGGGCGGATAGACCGCGCCGTCGGTGACCTTGAGCACTCCTGGGAACACTCGATCCATGACGGGGGCCGGCTGGTACATCTCCTGGATCCCGAAGTTCGGCACCGCGAAGTCGAGGTGCACGTTCGCGGCGTGTCCGAACGGAGAGCAGTCGCCGGGGCCGTGCCACGCGGTGCGTACACCGTACGCATCGCACAGCGCGGCCAACCGCCGCGCCGGCGTGATCCCGCCGACATGGCTGATGTGGACGCGGATGAAGTCGATGAGCCGATCCTGGATGATCTGAAGCCACTGCTCGGGCGATGTGAACAGTTCGCCGAGCGCGATCGGCGTCACGCTCGCGTCACGGATGTTTCGAAGCCAGCCGGCCTGATCGGGTGGTACCGGATCCTCCAGGAAGAACAGGCCGACATCGTCTATCCCTTTGGCGAAGCGTGGAAGCTCACCGACCGGCACGCGCTCGTGAATATCGTGCAGCAGCTCGACATCGGGACCGAGTTCGCGCCGGACGTGGTGGAGCATCTCGGTCGCGAGCGCCATGTAGCGGCGCGGATCGATTGGAATGCGATCGTCGACCGGGTCGATCGCGCGGCCGTCGGTGCTGCTCTCCGCGTTCGCCGACTTCGTCATCGCGCCGGCCGCTCCGTACCCGCCGATCTGGCACCGCACGTAGCGGTGCCCGCTCGCGACGAGCTTCCGTGCGTTCGCGACCACTTCGGCCAGCGTCGAGCCATCGGCGTGGCGGTAGACATCGACGCGGTCGCGGCACGCGCCGCCCAACAGCTGGTAGAGCGGCATGCCCGCCTGCTTTCCCTTGATATCCCAGAGCGCCATATCGACGCCACCGATCGCGTTGTTGAGCACCGGTCCGCTTCGCCAGTACGAGTTGGCCATCATCAGCCGCCAGAGGTCCTCGATCCGGGACACGTCGCGCCCGACGAGCAGCGGCGACAGATAGCGTTCGACGACGTCGTGCACCGCGCTTGCTCGCTGCGTGAACGTCGCACAACCGTACCCGGTAAGCCCGGGCTCGGACGTTTCAACCACCACAATCACCAGGTCGATGCCTTCCGGCGCCGTCATCACGGCGCGTACCGAACGTATCGTCGTCATGGTCACGGAGGGTATCACGACGCCCGGGCGCGGTCCAGAGCTCACCTCACAGGCCGGCCGCACTACAGAGACGCGACCGGCAACAGGTATCCGGCGGCGACCGTGATCACGTACGCGACCAGGAGTGCGATCGCGGCGGGTCGGCCGAGTCGGTCGCGCGAGCCGCTGATTCCGAAACGGAGGACCGCGATCACGAAGATCATCGACGGGAAGTAGAGCCTGAAGAACTCGGGCGGGACGAGCAGCCCGCCCGGAGTAAGCGCGGCGCTCGCACCGGCGACAAACAGAACGTTCAGAATGTCGGCCCCGATTACGTTTCCGAGCGCGAGTTCGCCGTGGCCCTTTCTGACCGCGGCTATCGCGGTGACCAGCTCCGGCAGCGATGTGCCGAGTGCGACGAACGTCGCCGCGATGATCGCGTCAGGGATCCGCAACCGGTGCGCGGTTTCTTCGACCGCGGGGATGAGGATCTGCGAACCAACCACGACGAGCGCGATTCCCGCCAGCAGTTTCAGCAGCGACACGACCGGATGCGCCGTCGGATGGATGCGATCCTCTTCGATTGCGATCGGGCCGGCGGCGCCGGTGGCCGAGTCACGTCGCGACCACGCGATCGACCGCCAGATGTAGAGCACGAGCAGGCAGAGGAAGCCTGCGCCTACCCACTGCGGGATGCGTCCTCCGTCCGCGAAAACGGTTCGTAGTGACAGGAACGGTAGCGACGCTACGATGAGCAGTCCGGCGCTCCCGACCTGGATCCAGCTCTGCCGGTTCACGACGCGCTTCTCGATCGGAACCACACCGATGATCGCCGCGAGGCCGAGTATCAGCCCGGTGTCGGCGATGATCGACCCGACCGCGTTTCCGAGCGCCAGGCCGGGAAGCCCGCGAGCCGCGGCCATGACACTGACCGCGGTCTCCGGCAGCGTAGTGCCGAGGCTCACGATCGTCGCTCCGATCAGCATCTTCGGCACGCCCCACGTGACCGAAAGCGCGACCGCCTCATCGACGAGCAGATCGGCACCCTTGACGATCACCGCTAGCGCACCGGCAATAACGACGAGCACGAGCACGATGTGCAGGTCTACCACGAACGCGGAAACCAGCGATTCCATACAGCATTAGTATCCGAAACCCGACGGTGCGTCAAAACAGCGATTCTTACAGGTACCGGTCAATCGCCGGCGGATTAGGGCCGATGCTCAGAAGCAGAAGGAGACGAGCATGGGACAGGCCGCGATCGAGGTACGTCAACAGATCGCCAGACACGCGAGCATCGAGCTCGACCGGCACGCGCATCGCGACGCGCGCGTCGTGACGCTGTTGGAGGTGGACGTCACCCGCGCCCGTAGGGCGCTTCGGCATTCGAGCCGGAACGCGCGCGTCCCGCTGTCGCTCGTTTCCTGGATCGCGAAGCGCGTCGTCGCCGACGCGCCGCACCCCGCGACGGTCACGCTGATGATCGAGCGCAACGTCGACGGCGACGGTGTTACCGTCCCGTTCCGGATCGACGGCGCCGCGGATCGAACGGTCGCCGACATCGAGCGCGAGATCGGTGGTATCCGAACCTCACCGATCGGGTCGACCGATCTGCTCCGGGAGCTGCGACCGGGTCCCGGTGGGCTGATGCGCGCGGCGTTCCTTCGCGTGCTTCCCGGTGCTCTGCGCCGGCGCATCGCGCGGCGCATCGTGCGGCGCGCCGCCGACCGCGCGTGCCACGCCGCGCTGTCGCGCACATTCGTCGTCGATCGCGCTTCGGCAGGACGGATGCGACACGTCATCATCACCGCCGGCGGGATGGGTGGCAGGATCCGTGGGTGGTTCATCCCGCGCGCGATCGGCGCGCCGTGCATCGGAATCGGCGCGGTGACGAATCAGGGCGTCGTACTGAACGGCCGGATCGAGCCGCGTCAGATCCTGTCGCTCACTGTCGTCGCGAGTCGGCGCGCGATCGAGCCCGGCGACGCGTCGCGCTGGATCGGAGCGCTCGTGCGCGCAATGGAGCGCGGCGCCGACCTACCAGTCGACACTCCCGTCGGCGCGTCGCGTTAGGCGCGTCACGCCGCCGCGCGAAAACGACTCGTGATCGGGGATCGCGGGCGCCGGGGCGGCCGCTGCTGCAGCCGCCGCCGGC
>SKVA01000388.1 GCA_007129695.1 Spirochaetaceae bacterium
CCCAGACTGGAGCACACCCCGCCGGTTACGAAGATGTACTTCTTCATGGGGTTTCAGTATTCCCGGACCGACATGGTTTGTCAACAAAGCCGAGCGGCAGATTTCGCGTCTGCGCGGCCGGGTTTCGCGTCTGCGCGGCCGGGTTTGGCGCCCGAAGGGTTGATGTCGCGTCTGGCTGTCATTGTCAGGCGTTCGCGCGCCGGCTCAGGATCAGGAGATCGCGACCGTCGGCGACGCCGGGCAACGACGACCGTCCGCTCGCGAGCAGTCGGTCGTCGGCGTAGACCGGCGACTGGGTCTGCGACGCGATTATCAGACCGTCGACAGGACGGACTTCCATGCCGAACACGCCACCCCCGAATCGATACGTGAGCAGCGCGCCAAGCGGCCCGTTCCGGCTGCGCGACAGATCGAGCCGCTCGACGACGACGCCGTGCCTGACGAAAAAGCGGTAGAGCAGAGCCTGACCGGGTTCCTGGCCGATACCTTCGAGCTCCTGGATCAGCGCACCGGTCGACGACGGATCGCCAGGCACCGATATGAACGACGTCGCGTCGCTGTTCTCCAGGAGTATCGTTGGCTCGCCTGTCACCGGATCGATCAACGCACCGCGGATCGTAACCTCGGTCCACCCCGTTTCCATTCACACCAGACTGTATCACCGTTTCGCAGGAATTCTATTCGTTGACAGCGGATGTGCAAACCCATACGCTCTGGGCACTGGTGCAGCAGATGTCTGACTTCCTTTCGGACGACTATTTCAACCGGTTCCGTACGCTGATCTACGACGCAAGCGGGATCCACTTCTCAGGAACGAACCGCTCGATCCTGGAGAGCCGGCTCAAGGAACGCATAAGGAACTCGAGCGCCGGGACCGTAGCGGAGTACTACGACCTGATCCATGGGAACGACGGCGAGCTACGCGGGCTGCTCGATTCGGTTACGACGAACCTCACCCGCTTCTTCCGCAACACCGCGCATATGCAGACGCTCGAGTACTACGTGATTCCCGAGCTCGTCCGGATCAAGAAGGAACAGAAATCGAGCTCGATATCGATCTGGAGCGCCGGCTGCTCCACCGGCGAGGAACCGTATTCGATCGCGATGATCCTGCGCGACATCCTCCCGGCCAGCTTCACGTTCCAGATCGTCGCGTCGGATCTCAGCCTGAAATCGCTGATGATCGGGCAGGAAGGTTTCTACACCGACACCCGCATGGCCGGCGTTCCCGACAGGTACATGTCCAGGTTCTTCGAGAAGAAGCCCGGCGGCTATCGGATCGTCGACGAGATCAAGAGGACCGTCCGGTTCGACTATCACAACCTGAAGCACGACATGGGGATCAGGAACCTGGATGTGATCTTCTGCCGCAACGTGCTGATCTATTTCGATGAGGCGGCGCAGAAGGCCGTCGTCCAGCGATTCTGGGACGCGCTCGGCCCGCAATCCTTTCTGTTCATCGGGCACTCGGAGTCGTTGTTCGGGATGAAGACATCGTTCGAGTTTGTGAGAACCGACTGGGCGTGCATCTACGCGAAGAACACAGGGATCAGGCAATGAGCGACGCACCGTACGCCGTTCTTGTCGTCGATGACTCGGCGCTGATGCGCAACCTGATCGGCAAGATCATCGACTCCGACCCCGACACCGCGGTTGCGGGCAAGGCGATGAACGGCAGGTTCGCGCTCGCGAAGATCGAATCGCTGCGTCCTGAGGTCATCGTACTCGACCTGGAGATGCCGGAGATGAACGGCATCGAGTTTCTCACCGAGCGCAAGCAGCGCGGAATCGATATCCCGGTCGTCGTCCTGTCGTCGATCGCCCGCCGCGGCGCACAGGTGACGATGGACGCGCTCGCGCTCGGCGCGTCCGACTTCATCCTCAAACCGTCGGGCTCGGTCAGTTCCGATATCCACACGGTGGCCGAACAGCTGCTTGCGCTCGTGAAGTCACTCGGGGCGGAGTACCGCCGCCGCCATCCCGGCGACGACGCCGTCCGGCCGCCGACTCGCGACCGCACGGACGATCGCGCAGCGGCCCGGACCAGCGCCACCGGGTCGGGTGACGGACGCGTCCGCCTACAGCCACCGGACAGCCCGGTTCCGGTCCGCCGACCGCCGATCAAGGCGGGACCGATCGATCTTGTGGCTATAGGCGTGTCCACCGGCGGTCCGAACGCGCTTCGCAAGGTGTTCGCGCAGCTTCCGGGAGACCTGGGATGCGGCGTCGTGGTCGTCCAGCACATGCCGGCCGGCTTTACGACCGAGTTCGCACGGAGCCTGGATCGAATCTCCCCGCTCACGGTCGTGGAGGCGAAGAACGACGACCCGATCGAACCGAACGGGGTGCTCATCGCGCCGGGTGACCATCACATCGTCATGCGTGGGGGCTCTCGCCCGCACGTGCTCCTGTCGAGCGATCCGCACCGCAACGGCCATCGCCCGAGCGCGGACGTGCTCTTCGATTCGGTCGCCAGAGAGTTCGGGAACCGTGCTCTCGGCGTGATCATGACCGGCATGGGCCGTGACGGCGCGATGGAGCTCGGATCGATCCTGCAGCGCGGCGGACTGACGATCGGTCAGGATGAGGCGACGTCGGTGGTCTACGGGATGCCGCGGGTTGCGCACCTGCTCGGGCACGTGGAGCTGCAGGTGCCGCTGAGCGAAATCGCCGACACGATTACCCGCCTTGTCCAGGAAAACCGTGGTGCCTGACCTGGCGGTTCGCGACGTTGGCCGGATGCGCTACGTTGAAGCGCTAGACCTGCAGCTGCGGCTGGTCGAACAACGGCGGGCAGAGCAGATCCCCGACACGCTCATCCTGGTCGAACACCCGCCGGTCATCACGATGGGGCGCAAAGCAACCGACGCCGACATCCTGGCCCCGGTCGACCGGCTTGCATCGCTCGGGGTGGAGGTGCATCGCATCACGCGTGGTGGCGAAGCAACCTACCACGGCCCGGGCCAGATCGTCGGCTACACGATCATAAACCTGTACAACCACCAGCGAAAGCTCCGTCAGTTCGTCGAGCGGATGGAAGAGATCTTCATCCAGCTGCTCGACCACCACTACGATATCGCGGCCGGCCGCGACGACGAGCATCGCGGCGTCTGGATCGGGACCGACAAGATCACCGCGATCGGGATAGCGGTCACTCGCGGCATCACTATGCACGGCTTCGCGTTCAACGTAGACCCGGATCTGTCGCACTTTTCGTGGATCGTACCGTGTGGCATCCGCAATCGAGGCGTGACGTCGCTCGCGCGGGTTCTGACGGCCTGCGGACGGTCACAACCCGGCTACGACACGGTCAAGAGGCAGGTGGTCGAAGAGTTCTGCGCCGTCTACGGGTACGACCGGACCGGCTGAGGTCTACTCCGGATCGGCGGAGGCGTCGGAGCCGGTCGTGCTCGCGGTGCAGGGACGGCGTATCGCTTCGATCGACACCGCTTTCCCGGTCTCGTCGATATCGATCAACGCCCCCTGCAGCTCGAGCGTGACCCAGGTATCCGACGACCGTTCGGGCACCTGCGTCAGGAACTTGCGCAGTTCGGGCCCCGGGTCGAGCCCACCGACGCTGTCCAGGCTCCCGGTCCGCCCCAGATCGGTAATCACCGCAGTGCCGCCGGGCCTGACAGTCGCGTCGGCGGTCTGAACGCGCGTACCGGTGCCGACGACCGCCGACACCTGCCCGTCGATATGATGGAACATCGTGTTCTTCTCTGCGGTCGTGTTCGCGTGGTAGTCGACGATCACGTACGGCGTGTCCGCGCGCGCGCGAGAGGCGAGCTCAGGCAGATACGTGAACGGGTTTCCACCGTGCATCCGGTCGAACCCCGCCTGCCCGAGCATGCTGATGACCGCGACCCGGTGGTCGCCGGCGTTGTAGATTCGCCAGCCGCGCCCGGGCGAAGCCGGGGGAAGGTTGGCCGGCCGAAGCACGTAAAACGCGCTCTCCACGTGTGGAACCATGTCTTTCTTGAAGAATAGCTGGTCGCCCCCGGTGATCACATCGACGCCCAGCTTGTGCAGGTACACCGCGTGGCTCTTGCCGATCCCGAAGCCTCCGGTCGCACCGTCGCCGTTTGCGATCACGAAGTCCACCGAAAGCTCGGCTTTGAGCTGAGGGAGCAACGTCTTGACGCAGAACACGCCGGCTTTGCCGACTATTTCACCGATACAGAGCACACGCACAGTCCGCCGATGGTACCAGAGTGTCGAACGCCTGTCACTCGGCCCGATTCGGGTAACAGATCTGCGCCGCCGGTGGTATATTATTGGTGGGCGCCGAAAGGGCCCGAACCGTCGCGTATGGGCGGTTATCAATCCGGACTTACTGTGTAAGCCGGAAGCAGGAGGCGTTTATGAAACGTCACGATTTCCCGGATCTCGGCAAGCTGATGGATGACATCTTCTCCGCTGCCGAGGATTTCACCACCGCGTTCACGGACAACATCCCTCACCCGAACGAAAAGGGCTGGATATTCGGCCGTGAGTTCTACTCGTCCTATTCGTTCCCGCCGGCGAACATCTACATGACCGACGACAAGACGATCGTCTTCGAGTTCGCGATCGCCGGTTTCAGCGAGAAGGACATCAACCTGCAGTTCAAGGGAGACCACATGGTCTTCTCCGGAACGCTCCCCGAAGGTCAGGGCGACCCGGAAGGCGCGCGGTACTTCAAGCGTCGGCTCAAGCGTAAGAGCTTCGCCGACCAGCGCTACTACGTCCCGGCCGACAAGTTCAACCGCGATGCCGTCAAGGCGGTCTACCGTAACGGAATCCTCACGGTGACCGTTCCCCCCAAGGACGAAGTGTCGCCGGAGCCCGGGGTGACGATCGACATCAAGAACGAAGACGATGCCCCGCGTTCGCCTAAGGGAGGTGCATGATGCTGTTCTGGATTGTGGTCGGCGTCGCGATCGGCTGGTTCTTCAAGCCGCAGATCGACCGCGGTGTAGACAAGGTCGTCAGGATGATCCGGGATAACCGCTCGGATCGGACGTATTAGTCCACGCTTTCGACGATGAACGGGCCGCCTTCGGGGGCCCTTCCTTTGGCGCGTCGCTCACACCGCGTCGTGGATAGCGCGCGCGGTGCGCTCGCGGTCGTCGCGGTGGACGATCAGGTAGACCGCGGTAGGACTCGCGCCCGCCTGCATCATCAGCACGTTCACCCCCTCGCCCGCGACCGCCATCATCAGTCGGCCCGCAACGCCGAACCGGTCGCGGATCCCCTCACCGACCGCCGCGACGAGCGCGACGTCCTCGATCGGAACAACGGTGAGAACGCCGGGCGTGGCGTCGGCCTGAAGCGCTGCAAGCGCACGCGGCAGATCCCCGCTGCGAAAAATCAGATTGATCGACGTCTGCGCGGTAATCACGCTCGATATGTTGACGCCGGCGGCATCGAGTCGTGACGTCGCGCGCGCGAGGATGCCGGGGCGGGAGCCGACGACCGGGCCCTCGAGCCGCACGACCGCAATCTCGTCGGTGGACGCGACGCTCTTGATCACGCGCGGATCGATCACCCGCTCACCAAGCGACGGTCCGACGGTCGTATACGGTTCGATCGCTCCGGCGAAACGGGTCACGTTCATGACCCGGACCGGGATCGCGTCTCCTTCGAGCGGCTCGACGGTCCGCGGGTGAAAGATCTTCGCCCCAAAATACGACAACTCGGCCGCCTCTTCGTACGTGAGGTAGGGGATTGTGCGCGAGTCCGACGCGATTCGGGGATCGCACGACAGGAATCCGTCGACGTCCTTCCACAGGTCGAGACTGGCTGCTCCGACACACCGCGCGATGACCGCCGCGGTGTAGTCGGAACCCCCGCGCCCGAACAGCGTCGTCTTTCCATCCTTTCCGATGCCGTAGAAGCCGGGTACGACCCGGGTGCGGTCGCCCCCCAGCGCGGCGGCAACGGCCGCTGTGCTCGCGCCGGTGAGCGCGGTGGCGCTGCCGTGCACGCCGTCGGTCAGGAGCCCTATGTCTTCAGGCAACGCCTCCACCGCGTCGATCCCCAGATCGATCAGCGCGGCGGCTATCACCGGCGCCGACAGACGCTCACCGCAGGCCAACACCGCATCGGTGACAAAGTCGGGCGAGCTACCGATGTAATGGACGCCGCGCAGCAACCGGTCAAGGCCTGAAAGACGCGCTTCGATGACGTCAAGTACCGCGGTGCGGCGTTCAGCGTCGGTGACGTGCGCGACGAGTGCGTCGCGGTGGATGCGCCGCAGCGCTTCGATGACGGCGTCGATCGACGAGAGCGCGAGCGCCGCCTCGCCGATGGCGTGGATCAACCGGTCGGTGATTCCCGCGAACGCGGACACGACGACGACTACCGGGCACCCGTACGCACGGACGACTTCGGTCGACCTGCGGATGTCCGCTGCGCTCTTCAGGTTGGAGCCCCCAAACTTGACAATGAATCGAACCATGCTTGGGTATACCGTCTGGGCCGGTCGAACGTCAAAGGAGTCGACTATCCGGCGGTTGTCTGCGGCTCGATTTCCCGGTAGAATCCGACGATGCGTTCACTGTTACTACCTCAACCGCGGAGTGCCGAATGAGCGAGCGCCGAGCGTACGTCTTCCTTGCGGCGTTGCCGACGCTACTTCTCATCACCGGCATGGTTATCGAGCCGATCGCGGTGACGGCGCCCGGACTGCTTCGGATCATCACGGCAAGGAGCCTGCTGCTCAGCGACTACCTGGCCGTGGGCGGGGCCGGCGCAACGATGATCAACGCGGGCCTGTGCGGGCTCGTGTCTGTCGCACTTATGAAGCTGTCGGGCGTCGATGTGACCGGGCCGTTCATCGCCGCGGTCTACACAGTCGTCGGATTCGCGTTCTTCGGCAAGAACGTTTACAACATCTGGCCCATCCTGGGCGGAGTGTTCGTGTACACGCGTGTCCAGCGCATTCCCTTTCGCAACAGCCTGCTGGTCGCGCTGTTCGGAACGACGCTTGCGCCACTGGTCAGTTATTTCTCATTCGTCGCGGGACTGCCCAACGGGACCGGGATCGTGCTCGGGATCGTCCTGGGCGGGATGGTCGGCTTCGTGCTCCCGCCGCTCGCATCGCATATGCTGCGCTTCCACGACGGGTTCAACATCTACAATATCGGTTTCACCGGAGGGATCGTCGGCTCGTTCTTCGTCGCGGTGTTCAGGAGCTTTCGGTTCGACATTGGTCCGGAGATCGCGCTCGTGGAACACCTGGATCGCTTCTTCGAGGTCTACCTCGGCTCCGTGTTTGTCTTGCTGATCGTGTTGGGGATCATCGTCGGCCGTCGAGACGAAGACGGCCTGGCAAGCGCTATCGCACGGATATACCGGTCGAGCGGACGCCTGGTCAGCGACTTCGTGCAGATCGGAGGCTTCGGAGCGAGCCTGGTCAACATGGGCATCATGGGGATAATCGGCACGATCTTCGTGCTGCTGCTCAATGGACGCTTCAACGGTCCGGTTATCGGTGGTATCCTGACGGTGGTTGGTTTTGCGGCGTTCGGCAAGCATCCGCTCAACTGCGTGCCGGTGCTCGCGGGAGTTGTCCTGGCGTCGCTGATCAAGGTGTGGGAACCGACGACGACGGTGGTGATCATCGCGGGGCTCTTCGGGACGACGCTCGCGCCGATCTCTGGCCAGTACGGGCCGGTCGCTGGGGTTGTTGCCGGCTTCTTCCACCTGTCGATCGTGATGAACGTCGGCGTGCTGCACGGGGGGATCAATCTGTACAACAATGGATTCGCGGGGGGATTCGTCGCGTCCTTTATGGTGCCAATCCTCGACGCGCTGAAACAGAGCAGGAAGGCCGGATGAAACACGAAGCGAAGAAGATCGCGAAGATCGTCGACGAAATCCTGACTTTCTTCCTGTTCAACTACCAGGCGCGCTCACAGATAAAGGTCGAGCCGACGGCGCATGAGTATCGCATCACGTTCACGTTTTCCGGGGTCGCGATGTCGGAGTCGGAGTTCGCCGCGCTGTCGGATCGTCTGGTCGTAAAACGCCAGCCCGAGCTCGAAGACTACTACTGGCAGCTCACCGGGGAGACCGACGACAGCAACGAAATGTCGATCGTAGGGATGATGTGCGACTCTATAGACATCGCCCGTGACGGGTCGACGGTGACGCTGAAGATGCTCCGAAAGGTGTAGCCGCCCAGACCGGCGCGTGGCGGCGCGAAGCCGCCCGCCGGTGGAAATCAGCTACCGCAGCCGCGCTCCAAGGGTGAGCGACAGCGTGTTCAGGAAGTTGTCGGTGTACGGCTCGCGCGATTCGCTCCAGACGGCGCGATCGCGGCCGCGCGTCCCGGTGCCACCGCCGCCGAGTCCCCGCGCGTTCACGAATACATCGACCCCGTTGGCAGGAGAGAAACCGGCGCGCAGCGACGCGTCGTAGATTGATCCGGTGAACTCGAACGCCGAACCGTTTATGAACGCGCTCGACGCGTAGAATCCGTCGGCCTCGAAGGCGACGAAGGCGCCCGGGATCCGGCCGTCGGGGTGGTACTCTGCGCGCACCTTCACGATCGGCACCGGACCCAGGTTCTGCGAAATCGCAAGATCTCCGTCACCGCCATCGATCGACGCGAACCGGATCGACGCATTGCGCAGCTGCAGGCTCGCTCCCGCGGCGAGCTCGAGCCGCGGCAGTGGGGAGAAGTCGTAGAGATAGCTCAACCGGTAGAACGGGAAGCTGTACGTCAGGTCGACGGCCTGTCCCGCGGTGAAGGTCACGTCATCGACGACGACGTCGCGGTCGAACCGGCTCTGCGTGGCGAGCTCGAGCGGCTGGTAGAGCAGTACGACCGTATGACGGCGACCGATGCCCAGCTCGGCGCTGAACCGGTTGATCGGAAAGATGAGCTCCTGCCCACCCTCGTTCACGTAGTCGAACCGTGACCCTCCTTCGCCGATCTGGATCGCGTGCGAAAGCACCTTCACGAACCCCGTCTCTGCGACGAGCGCGAGCGACAGCGGTCCATCGCCCGAGTTGAGCGGCGTCTGCGCGAACGCACCGGAGGTGGCGAAGAGGCCGGCGGCCGCGACAAAGATGAGTGCAATGATCGCTTTTTTCATGGTATCTCCAGTTTCAATGATATGGCTGAAGGTACTCATACACGCAGGCCACGTCACGACTTTTCGTGCTCTTGACAACCGGTGGTGCGGGTGCTACTTTCCCTATGCTTGCCCGAGTGGCGGAACTGGTAGACGCGCTAGATTCAGGTTCTAGTGTTCGCAAGGACGTGGAGGTTCAAGTCCTCTCTCGGGCAGCCCTATCTTGCAGGCACGATCACCCTGTCCAGAGGATGCCGCTTCGCGTCGACCTCTCTCGGGCAGCCCCGCGTATCGCTCCATGCAGCGCAACGAAGGACCAGATGCGCGTAGGTGGCGCGTGGTAGCCCGACACCCGAGCGGGTCTGCTATCGACGGCGGACCCGCCCGAGGCCTTCGACGCGGATCGACTCCGACGAAACATCGCCCGTGTACGTGACGTTGCCAACGCCACGCAGCGCGCCGGAGAGCTCGCCGCCTGCCATCGCGATCGTCAGGTTCGACGCGCCATCGAGCGCGACGAGCGCGTCGACGACCGGACTGTCGGACAGATCGACGTTCGCGGCGCCGTTGACGACTAAGTCAAGTGATCCGATCGTGCCGTCGGTAGCGGCGACCGACGCGGCCCCGTCGATCCGCAGCGCAAGCGACTCCAGATCGAAGCCGACGATCCTGACATTCGCACCGCCTCGGACGTCGATCCGGCTCAGGTCGGGAGTCGATATCTCCGCTTCCAACCCATCCGACAACGAGATCGTACCGGGAGCAAGATCCAGACTGAGCGTCCCGTCGCTCTGCGACACGCGCACCTGATCGGCCGCGCGCTCGGCGGCGTAGACCTGTACCGAGTGGTCGCCCCGCACGATCGTGACCTTCCAGCTGCCGGTCGCGGCGATCGACGTGAACTCACCGAGTTCACCGATCACGAGCGGTAGCATCGAGCCTCCGTCGGTGCGCTCTGAGCGGACGGATACCCGGCTCGGGCGAGTGAAGATGCCGATTCGCGACACCGCTCCGGTAACCATCGTGTAGCCGGCGAAAATGAGCGTGCCGGCGATCACGACGATTCCGACGGTCGCGAGAACTCTGGTTCTTCTGTTGGGATCCATAGTGACTCTACAACACCACCGCCGCGAGAATCTGTCAACCGAATGTCACGGAATCGGCGGCGGCTCGCGGTGCGACAACCGATACCTGACCGCCGGAGTTTGCCACTATCGACGCGACCGGGTATGCTGAACGGATCGTGGAGGGCGTATGGCGGATCACGAGCATACGGTAGTCGGGCCCGACGAGATTGCGGTCACGTTGACCGTCAACGGGCGGCCGCGTTCGATCCGGGTTGAACCCAGGACGACGCTCCTGGACGCGCTGCGGCAGAAGCTCGATCTGACCGGTGCAAAGCGTGTCTGCGACAGCGGCGCGTGCGGCGCGTGCACGGTGCTCCTTGACGGCGTCGCGGTCTACGCGTGCATGACACTCGCGGTGAGGTGCGACGGTCGGACGGTGGAGACGATCGAAGGACTCGCCGACGGCGACCGGCTCCATCCGATCCAGCGGGCCTTCATCGACGAGGACGGCTACCAGTGCGGCTTTTGCACACCCGGTCAGATCATGGCGGCGAAGAGCCTGCTCGACCGGACGCCGACTCCGACCCGCGATCAGATCATCGAAGGAATGGCGGGCAACCTCTGTCGGTGCGGCGCGTACCAGAAGATCATCGCCGCGGTCGAGCGCGTTGCTCTCGACGCCTCGAACGGGAGCGTGTAGATGGCAAGGCTCGTCAAGACGAAGATCGAGTTCGAGGGCACCATCCGCGAGGAAGAGGTCGTCGTCGAACACGACGACCTCGCGGTCTGGGCGGCCGACTCGCCGATGACGCACGTCGGGGCGCCGACGCCGCGCGTCGACGGAATCGCACGTGTCACCGGTACGGCCGAGTACACGTACGACGTGCGGCTGCCCGGCATGCTGTGGGGCGCGATCAAGCGATCGCCCCACCCGCACGCGCGCGTTCGACGGATCGACGCCGATCGGGCCCGTTCGCTTCCGGCCGTCGTCGACGTGCTGACCGCCGACGAGTGCGACTCGGTTGAGTGGCACGGGGAGAGCGCTCTGATCGACCGCACCGTTCGCTACCACGGTGACGAAGTCGCGTGCGTCGTAGCAGAGAACGAGCAAGCGGCACTCGACGCGCTCGACGCGATCACGGTCGACTACGAGGTACTCCATCACGTCGTCGATATGGAGGCGGCAGCCGAACCGACCGCTCCGCAGATCCACCCCGACAGCAGCCCGGGGCGCAACCGGACCGCCGAGCCCTCGCGGTACCTCCGTGGCGACGTGGAGGCAGGGCGACGCGCCGCGGCGGTGACGGTATCGGCGCGCTACCGTACACCGTCCGCGCTCCACGCGTCGTTCGAGACGCACGGCAGCGTCGCACGGTGGGAGTCGGATGAGCTGACCGTCTGGGACAGCACGCAGAACATCTTCGGCGTTCGCTCGTCGCTCGCGTCGACGTTCGGCGTTCCGCTCGCGAAGGTCCGCGTCATCAGCCGCTACATGGGCGGCGGCTTCGGGAGCAAGAACGATCTGGGCAAGCACACCGCACTCGCCGCGCTCGCATCGCGTCGCACGGGCAGACCTGTGCGAATCATGCTGTCGCGCGAAGAGGAGTTCCTGGCCGCGGGTCACCGCCCCCCGGTGATCGTCGACGTGGAGCTCGGTGCGACGCGCGACGGAGCGCTCACGTTCATCCGCGCGCATTCGATGACGAGCCCGGGCGCGTACGGATCGGGCGGCTTCCAGGTAGCGGGTCCGTTCCGCGAGTACTACCGGTGCGACAACGTCGAAACGATCCAGGAGGCCGTCTACACCAACACCGGGCCCGCGTGCGCGTTCCGGGCTCCGGGTTACGTCGAAGGGACGTTCGCACTCGAATCGGCGATGGATGAGCTTGCCGCCGAACTCAGCATGGACCCGCTCGCGCTTCGCGTCGCGAACTACGCGGCCTTGAACCAGCCGCGCGCGATGCCGTACTCTCAGAAGCACCTGCTCGAGTCGTACCGCTCGGGCGCCGATGCGATCGACTGGGACGCGCGGCGCGCCACCGCGCGACCGGCCCACGCGCCGACGGCCAGAGGAATCGGCATGGCAACGCAGGGCTGGGGCGGAGGCGGCGCACCGCCGTCGTACGCGCTCGTGCGACTGAGCCCGGACGGGACCTTCGATGTGCTGACGGGTACGCACGACCTTGGCACCGGCACCAGGACGGTGATGACGCAGATCGCCGCGCAGGAGCTCGGCGTGGCGATGGAGCGCGTACGAATCACGATCGGCGATACGCTCACGTGCCCGTACTCGCTGTTGAGCGCGGGATCGCTCACGGTTCCGTCGGTCGGTCCGGCGGTCCGTGCGGCGGCTGCCGACGCGCGCGCGCAGATCCTCGACATCGCGGGGTCGCTTCTGGACACCGACCCCAAAGGGCTCACGATCGCCGACGGGGTGATATCGAGCGCATCGAATCGTGACACGCGCGTCACGGTCGACGACGTCGCGCGGAAGATCGGCAACTACATGGTGATCGGCAAGGGCGCCCGCGGCCCCAACCCGTCCGACGTCAGCGTGAACACCTTTGGCGCGCAATTCGTCGAGGTTGAGGTGGACACCGCGACCGGCTCGGTCCGGGTACTTCGCGTAATCGCCGCGCACGAGTTCGGACGCGTGATCAACCCGCTGACTCTGAGCAGCCAGATCGAAGGCGGCGTCTTCCAGGCGACCGGGTTCGCGCTCATGGAGGAGCGCCTCATGGACCCGGCGACCGGCCGGTTCATCAACGCGAACCTTTCGGAGTACCGCCTGCCGACGATCGCCGATGTTCCGCGCGTGGAGTCGCTGTTCATCGGTCCACCCGACGAAGCGTCGAACAACACGGGGGCGAAGGGAGCGGGAGAGCCGCCGATCATCCCGACGGCGGCGGCGATCGCGAACGCGGTCTCGGACGCGATCGGAGTGCGAATCCGCGAGCTACCGCTTACACGCGAGCGAGTTCTGGGCGCGATCGCGGCACGGGAGGGTAGATGAAACCGTTCAGGTACGCAAACCCCGCGACAATCGATACCGCCGTGGAACTCCTTGCCGACGACGGGGCGATGGCGATGGCCGGCGGCGTCGACCTGGTCCACGAGATGAAGCGTGGGATCCGTGCGCCGGCGCTCGTTGTGAGCCTGTCAGGGATCGACGGACTATCGGGTATCGTCGAACGCGACGGCGTCGTGGAGATCGGCGCGCTGACACCGGTCGAACGGCTGTTGAGCGATCCGGTTATCGCGACCCACACACCACTCCTGACGCAGGCGGCGCGCGAGGTAGCAACGCCGCAGCTGCGCGCGATGGGAACGGTCGCTGGCAACATCCTGCAGCGCCCGCAGTGCTGGTACTACCGCGACCCGGACTCGTTCTGCCTGCGAAAGGGCGGGACGCACTGTCACGCGGTCGCCGGCGACAACCGCTACCACGCAATCCTGGGCGGCGGTCCGTGCCACATCGTCTGCCCTTCCGATCTGGCACCCGCGCTGGTCGCGTTGGACGCGACCGTCACCGTCCAGGGTGCCGGAGCCGCCGAGCGATGCCTGCCGATCCGCGAGCTCTTCGTTGGACCGCGCACCGACCCTCACAGCGAGCACGTCCTGGCGCGGGGTGAGATCATCACCAGACTGATCGTCCCGTCGAGCGCGGGAGCCCAGTCGCTGTTCATGAAGGCGCGCGAACGCGCCGCATGGGACTTCGCGCTCGCGAGCGCGAGCGTACTGGTCACTCGCGACGCGAACGCGACGGTCACGCGCGCCCGTATCGTCCTGGGCGGGGTAGCCCCGAACGCGTGGGATGCGAGCGACGCCGCGGCGTCGCTCGTCGGTTCACCGCTCGACGCCGCATCGATCGCGCGTGCGGCGGATCTCTGCGTTCGCGGCGCACGGCCGCTTCGCGACAACGCGTACAAGGTTGATCTGACCCGACGGCTGACCGCGCGCGCGCTTGAGACGATTGCGACTCACGACCCGATCGGGCACTAGTGGCCGTGATTGCGGTCGTGCGCGTGATATAGTAGCAGCGTGACCCGTCGGCCGCGGCAGCTCAAGCACCTCATCTTCGTGCTCCTGGTGCTTCTTGCGCACTTCTCTAGCCTCACGACCAACGCGGTCTGGCTGATCCGCGACTACCGCCGGTTCAGCCGTGACAACGCGGAGATGCGCGATCAGATCCTGGCGTATGAAGAGGCGATCGTGCGGCGTGAGGTCGAGCACGTGATCCACATGATCGACGCGGAGATCGAGTACGCGCGAGGCCGCCACGCGACGCGCGGCACCCTTCCCGCCGACGTCGAGGCCGAACTCCAGGAGAAGATGCTGATCGCGATCGATTCGATCCGCTTCGGCGACGAAGGCTACGTATTCGTGCTCGGGTTCGACGGCGTGATCCGCGCGTCGGCGCAGACGACCGACCCGACCGGCGAGGTCATCAGCCTGCTGCTATCGACCGTCGCCGATTACCCGGACGGCGCGTACGTCGAGTACCCGTGGCGCAAACTGACGGTCGGCGATGTCACGCCGAAAATGAGCTACATCCAGCCGGTTCCACAGTGGGACTGGGTGATCGGCGCGGGCTTCTACCTTGACGACCTTTCCGCGACGATGTCCGAACGGAGCGCGGCGATGCGGCGCCACTTCTGGATTTCGGTACTCCAGTCGAGCGTGGTGCTGATTGGCGTGATCGTCGCGACGCTCCTCCTGGCGCGCGCGATAGGCCGCCGCATCGGCGCTGCGATCGAAACCTTCATCAACGACATAGGCGCGGCGATCGTCACGAACGAAACGATCGACCAGTCGGCTCAAGCCTTCACCGAGTTGCGATCGATCGCGCGATCGCTGAACGGGGTGCTCCGGGAGAAGGCGGCGGCCGGCCGCGTGCTGTCGGAGTCGCTCGCAGAGAAGGAGATCCTGCTCCGCGAAGTCCATCATCGAACGAAGAACAACCTCCAGATCGTATCGAGCATCCTCCACCTCCAGTCGGGATCGTTCGACGACGAGCGTTTCCGCGTTGCGCTCTCTGAGTGCATCAACCGGATCCACTCGATGGCGCTCGTCCACGAGCACCTCTATCAGAACGAGCGGCTGTCGCGGATAGACATGAGCGACTACCTCACCAGCCTGATCCAGAGCATCAGGGCGGGCCACGAAGGACCGACACGCGGGCGAATCACGTACTCGGTCGATGTCGAGCGCGGTGTTGAGTTCGGCATCGATCTGGCTATCCCGTGCGGACTGATCGTGACCGAGATCCTGTCGAACAGCATCAAGCACGCGTTTCCGGTCGAACGCTCGGGCACGGTCGCTCTGTCTCTGCGCAAGACCGGCAACACCTTCGCGCTGGAAGTCTCCGACGACGGCGTTGGAATCCCCGGAGGGATCGACCGCGACCAGCCCGACACACTCGGCATGACGCTTCTGGGGGCGCTGACCGATCAGATATCGGCGACCGTGACCGTCACGACCGACCGGGGCGTCCTCTGGCGGCTCGAAATCCCGGCCGCTGCCGCTACACTGGTAACGGCGCGGTAAGCCGTATGTCCGCGACGAGCAGCCGCACGCGTCGCGACTCTCCCGGATCCACGAACACGTTGTCGAAGCCTTTGAGCTCACGCACCGGTCGGTCGGCGTCTTCGTACGGGATAGTCGGCTGAAACGGGGTCAGTCCTGCGCGGGTGAGCGAACGTGCCTGCCTGGCGGTGATACTCGTAGTGGCTCCGGGACCAATCGTACCCGATCAGCCGCCGACTGCAAGCGGCAGCTCGACAGTAGCCACGGTTCCGCCTTCGAGCCTTGGCTGCAGAGAGAGCGTACCGCCCATCCGCGCTACCAGGTCGCGGCACAGGAGCAGCCCCAGTCCGGTACCCCGCTCCCCGCTCGTTCCGTGCGACCTGGCCACGGTGCGCCCCTCCATCAGCGCGTCGAGCCGTTCGCGCGGCATCCCGACGCCATCGTCGATGACGGCGATCGTGACGCGTTGGCCGAGCGCGGCAGCGTGGATCTGGATCGACCCGTTCGGGCGCGAGAACTTCACCGCGTTGCTGACCAGGTTCGTGAGGACGGTCTTCACTCCGTGCGGGTCGGCGAGCACCACGATATCGGTCGGAGCGTCCACGGCGAACGCAAGCCACTTCGCGCGCATCGCGCCGCGGTGCGCGTCGATAACCTCATCGACGATCGACGCGACGGCGACAGGCGCCGCGTTGAGCTGCAACGTTCCAAGCTGCAGCTGCGACCACTCCAGAAGATTCTCCAGCATCGCGCCCAGGCCCCCGGCGGACGCAGCGATCACCGACGACACTTCCAGAAGCTGCTCACGGTCGACCGAATCGGAGTCGCGGACGACCTGGTCGGTCAGCTGCGCGATCCCTCTGATCGGTCCACGAAGATCGTGCGCGATGATCGAAAAGAACCGGTCTTTCGTCTCGTTCGCCACGCGAAGCTCAGCGTTGGCTGCACGGAGCGCTTCGGTGCGCTCGCCAACCGTCGCCTCGAGCCGCCGGGCCTGTTCGCGGAGCGACCGCGTGCGCAGAGAGAACACCAGGTACACCGCTACACCGATCAGGACGATCGATAGCGCGGCGAACGCTTCGGTACGCCAGAACGGAGGGCGAATCGTCAGCGCGATTCGGGCCGGATCGCTACTCCAGACGCCGCGGCTGTCGGCGGCGATGACCTCGAAGGTATAACGCCCGGGACGCAACGACGTGTACGTCGCAGTCGCCCGGTGTCCGGCGTCGACCCAGCCGGAATCCAGTCCAATGAGTCTATACCGGTACGAGTTACGAAGCGGGAGCGAAAACTCCATCGCGGCGAAACCGAACTCGAC
>SKVA01000203.1 GCA_007129695.1 Spirochaetaceae bacterium
AACCGGATACGTCGGCCTCATCCAGGCGGTCGGGCTTGCCGACTTCGGGAACCGGGTCACCGCCGTCGACATCCGTTCCGACGTCGTTGAGCGACTCTCCGCCGGCACGCCCACGATCTTCGAGCACGACCTGAGCGAGTATCTGTCGCGCAACCTCGAGTCGGGTCGCCTGACGTTCACCACCGACGTTGGCCGCGCGGTCGCCGCTGCGGATGTGGTGTTCGTCGCGGTCGGCACCCCCGAAGCGCCTGACGGATCAGCCGACCTGAGCCAGGTCTTTGCGGTTGCCGATCAGATCGCCGCGCACGCGACCGGGCTTACCGTCGTGGCAATCAAGAGCACCGTGCCCGTCGGGACCAACCGACGCTTCTGCGAACGCCTGAACCGCGCCTCGAGCGCCCAGTTCGTCGTCGCGAGCAACCCCGAGTTCCTCCGCGAAGGCCGCGCCGTCCAGGACTTCTTCCACCCCGACCGCGTGGTCATCGGATTCGCCGATTCGGATCCCGGGCTCGACGACGCCAAGCGGCTCATGGAAGAGGTGTACCGACCGCTCTATCTCAACTCGGTTCCCTTCGTGTGGACCAACTGGGAGACCGCGGAGCTCATCAAGTACGCGTCGAACGCCTTCCTGGCGACCAAGATTACCTTCATCAACCAGATGGCCAACCTGGCCGAGGCCGTCGGTGCCGACGTGACCGCGGTTGCGCGCACCATGGGCATGGATGGACGGATCAGTCCGAAGTTCCTGCATCCGGGGCCGGGGTACGGAGGCAGCTGCTTTCCTAAGGACACGAAGGCTGTAGCCGCAACCGGGCATGAGTTCGGCGTGGAGATGTCGCTCGTCGACGCGGTAGTCCACGCGAACGAAGAGCAGAAGCTGCGCACCGCGCGCAAGATCGCCACGCTGGTCGACTCTCCCGGTGCGCGCATCGGCGTGCTCGGACTGTCGTTCAAGGCCGAAACCGACGACGTGCGCGAATCGCCCGCGCTGACGATTGTCGAGTATCTGGTCGACGCCGGATACGTCGTCCGCGTTCACGACCCCAAGGCTAACGACGCGTTCCGGGCGGTCGTCGGCGAGCGGGTGGAGTACGCTCGCTCCGCGATCGACTGCGCGAACGGCGCCGACGCGCTCGTGATCCTCACCGAGTGGAACGAGTACCGCAACCTGGACCTGCCCGCGACCGCACTCGTCATGCGCGGAGACCTCATCATCGATACCCGCAACCTCCTCAGTCCCGAAGCCGTTGTGAACGCGGGGCTTCGCTACACCGGGACGGGCCGACGGCTCGCCGGACCGGCGGCGCGTTCGATCGACCACGGGAGCATTCAATGGTCCTCAACCAGGAACTGACCGACTCCATCGACGCGGTCCGCGGGATCATGGCCTGGATCCGCGGGAACTCGATTGTCGAGCGTATCGTCGCGTCCACCGTCACCGACACGACCGTTCTCCGGTCGATCGATCTGCTGATCGACCGCGAGGTTCCGGCGCGGCCCGCGCCCACGTACGTCGATCAGGTGTACGAGACGGTGCGCGCACTGCTGCAGTTCCGGACGGTTCTCATCGACGATGTCCACCCGCAGCTCACCGAAGCCGTCAGGCGGGCCGACGCCGAGCGTGCCGCCGTGAGGATGACGCTCTCCGCGTTCGAAGACAACCTGGACCGACTGGTCGACGCGACCGCCGACCTCTACGTCGCGGTATCGCGGTGGGTGGGGTTGCCCGCGGCCACCGATCAGATCCGCGCACGCTTCCGCGAGTTGGCCAACCCCGAAACGTGGAGCGCGACGTGAACGGCGGCGCTCCGGATTCGGCCGGCGACCGCTTTGCCGGATCGGCGCTCTACCACTACACGTGCAACCTCTTCGCGATGATCACTAGCTACACCGGGCTCATCCGCGAAGACAGCAGCGCGCGTCCCGGCTGCGAGGTGCTGTCGAGCATCGATCGCGTGCTGCGCGCCGCGTCCCGGCTGTTCGAACTGCGTGTCCGCTTCGCCGACGGTGATGGGATTCGCCTCTACGCTCTGCTGAGCGACGTCGTCGCATTCCTGGCCGCGACCGACCCAACCCGGGAGCTTCGTGTCCGGATAGACGACTGCCCCGACGTCTACCTCCCGCCCGCGATGATCCATCCGGTCGTCTTCCTCCTGGTCGAGCTCCAGTCTCACTCCGCGGCGCGCGCCGCGCGCGTCCGTCACCCGCTCATCGCGCTCGATGCGCACCTCACCGACACGCATTTGATCATCCGTCACGCCGACAACGGCGATCCGTCGCCGGTGGACTCTGCGTGGACCGGTCCCGCCCAGCGCGCGCTCGTCGACGCGATGCGCCGCCAGATCGACGCCGAGCTGACCTGCTCGCTCACCCCCCCGCCCGACACCGACCCCTCATCCCCCACCCACAACGTCCACACCATAGCGATCCACTGGCCTCCCTCCCGCCTCTGGCTACCACCCGACCCGATTGCCACCTGATGGCGTAATCGTTGCGGGACTCCACGAACCGTCGTAGAATAGCTGTCGAAGCTTCGTGAACGAACAAACCGTGTCGAACACTCCGACGATCCTCCTGGTCGAAGACGAGGCTCTCATCGCGATGGCCGAACGCGTCACGATCGAGCGCTACGGCTACCGCGTCATCATCGCCCGATCCGGAGAGAAGGCCGTCGACGCGGTTGCCGGGCAGCCGGAGATCGACCTGGTGCTGATGGACATCGACCTGGGACCCGGGATCAACGGGCCTGACGCGGCGAAGGCGATTCTTGCCGATCACGATCTTCCGGTTGTCTTTCTCTCTTCGCACACCGAACGGTCGGTCGTCGAGCAGACCGAAGGGATCACGTCGTACGGGTACATCGTCAAGAACAGCGGCGAAACGGTCCTCCTCGCGTCGATCCGCATGGCGTTCCGCCTCCACGACGCGGTCCGTGCCAGGATGGAGAGCGAAGCACGAAACCGCGCGCTTCTGGACGCGAACCCCGACGTGATGCTCCTGTTCGGCACCGACGGAACGATCGTCGACTACCATGCGGTCGAACCGCCGACCCTTCTGGTGCCGCCCGATCGCTTCCTGAACCGGCACGTTCGCGACGTCGTTCCGCCGGATCTGGCCGACACCGCCGAGCGCAGCATCGCCCGGGTGCTCTCCACCGGTGAGCCGTGCATCGTCGACTACGACGCGTACGACCAGAGCGGAGCGCATCGGTTCTTTGAAGGGCGGTTCGTGCGCGGCGGATCGGACAGCGTGCTGATGATCAGCCGCAACGTGACCGAACGGAAGCACCACGAGGATCGCGCTCGAGTCCTGTCGGAGATGCTCGATGCCGCACCGAGCGTGATCGTCATCTACGACCTGAACGGGCGCTTCCTGTACGCGAACCGGAAGGCGCTCGACACGTACGGCTACACCAGGGACGAACTGCTCGCGATGAACCTCTGCGATCTGAAGAGTCCGCAGAGCGGGGCGGAGATCCGCGACCGGATCCGGCTCATCGAACGCGACGGGTCCGCGATCTTTGAAGCGGAGAACCGACGCTCCGACGGGGTGGCCATACTGATGCGCGTATACGCGAAGCGCGTGGCCTGGGGCGATCTGCCCGCGATCATGAGCATTTCCGACGATGTCACCGAGTCCGCCCGCATGGCCGACGCGCTCAAGGCGAGCGAGGAACGCTACCGTGCGATCTTCGACCACCTCCCGCACGGGATCTGCTACTACGACGCGAACGGCGTCTGCATCGACTGCAACGACGCGATGTCGCAGATCGCCGGGGTAGACCGGTCGGCGCTCATCGGCTTCGACATGAATACGCTCGACGATGAGTCCCTCCGGTCGATCCTCCGGCGCGCGCTCGCCGGTGAGGATGTCCGGTTCGAAGGTCCGATCGGCGCCGGCTTGTTCGCGGATCCGAAGTGGATCCGGTCGCGGAACATTCCGCTCTACGGCGCAGAGGGCGATCTCCACGTCGTTGCGATCGTCGAAGACCTGACCGAAAGCCGGCGCCTGCAGCGCGACTTGTACCTGTCGAAGGAGCGGCTCCAGATCATCGCGCAGAACATCGACGATGTGGTAGTGATTCTGGACCTGGACGGCGTCGTAACGTACGCAACCGACTCGCACCTGCCGCTCGGATACCCACCCGATGAGATCGACGGCATCGACGGCTTTCTCCTTGTTCACCCCGACGAGCGCGACGCGGCACGGCGCCTGCTTGCCGACGCGATCCGCGACCACACTCCGATGGCCGGCACCTACCGCCTGCGCCGATACGCTGGAACCTAGCGCACCTTCGACTGCCGCGGCCACGTCCTCCTCGACCCCGACGGCACCCCCCGACACGCGCTGTTCAGCGCCCGCCCGGTCTCAGACGCTCCGTGAGCCGCTGCCCTCCCGTGCGGTGAAGATGCGCCATAATCGCCGCATACTATGCGGTGATAGTTGCCATTGAGGGGAATACCTGCCATATTCACCGCATATCAGGCGGTAAATATGGAGTACATTCACCAGAAGCCCGAATGGCCGAACTTCACGTGGAACCACGACGCGCTGGCCGGGCGCCTTGCTGAGGTGCGGTTTCACCAGGGGCTCCTGCTCGGGCGGATGAAGAGCCTCGGCTTCGACCTCCGCAGCGAGGCCGCCCTCCACACCGCAATCTCGGACGTGATCAAGAGCTCCGCGATCGAAGGCGAGTTCCTCGATCCCGCGCAGGTGCGGTCGTCCGTTGCACGGCATCTGGGGCTTGAGACCGGCGGAACGGTCGCCGTCGGGAGGGATGTCGAGGGCATCGTCGAGATCATGACCGATGCCACACGCCGATACCGTGACCCGCTCACCGCTGCGCGACTCCATGACTGGCACGCCGCCCTCTTTCCCACCCGCCGTAGCGGCATGACCAGGATCACGGTAGGGGCGTGGCGTACCGATGAGCGGGGACCGATGCAAGTGCTTTCCGGGAGCATGGGAAGGGAGAAGGAGCACTTCCAGGCCCCGCACGCACAGCGGGTCGACATGGAGATGAGTCGGTTCCTGGACTGGTTC
>SKVA01000255.1 GCA_007129695.1 Spirochaetaceae bacterium
GCCGATCGACGCGTCATCGACGACCCGGTAGAGCGTCCATTCGACGATAGGCAGCATCGTGGAGCTCCCCGCGAGTTCCACGCGTCCACCGTCGCGGTGTCCGAGGACGGTTGCGCCAACCACCAGAGCTGCGATCGCCAATGAGAGCGTCAGTCGCATGTTCTCTCCACTTCACCGAGGCTACTGTTCACCAGTGAGTATAGTGTTAGAAATGCGTTAGGTTCGTGTTAGGATCGACGCGAAACCCCCGAAAGGAACCATTCGGCGAGCGCGATGAGCCGGTTTGCGAAGCTCTCTTCGACCCGGCGCTCCATGCCCATCAGGAACCCGGTCCGCGCGGCGGATACCCCGTAGAACAGCACCGAATCGCCGTCGACGTACGCGACTATATGCATCGTCAGCTGCTCAGCACGGACTGCCGGCACAAACCCCTGATAGTACATCGTCGTAAGGTTCTTCATCTCGATCCAGACCGCCGTCTCGGTCGACCGATACGTGAGCTCGAGCACGTTCGAGCCGAAGCTCGAGTCGCGTTGGAACACGTGGACCACCCGCTCGTCACCGCCGCCGAATCCGACCGGATCCGGCACTCTCCGTCGGTCATCGGGGCCCGCTATCGCGTACGACTCGTGGAACAGCACCCTCATCCGATCGCGCGATGCCGAGTAGTACTCGATGCCCTGCATGGCGCTGATCGAGGCGAGCGACGACTCGATCGTGTCGTCGATGCGCGAACGGTGCGGGTCGAGCGGCCGGATCACGACCATTTCGACGCCGATCGACGGTTCGACCGCCGCGATTCGCCGGGTTATCGCGTCGCCGAACGCGGGGGCGAGTCGGGTTGCCGGTGCGGGCGACCCTTGATCGGTCCCGATCCGGGTCCGAACCACTCCGTCGCGCACGAGTTCGGTGAGTTCGGCGTCGCTCGCGCCGGGAATCAGCTCGCGCAGCCGCGCGACGCCGAGCGGCTGTGCGCCCGCGGCGAACGACACGAACAAGAGTCCAACGATTGCCTGCATTCGGTATGCCATGATATGGTGAAATATCGCAATTCGGTCCGGAAAGCAAACAACGTCGCCCCTCGTACTGTTCACCGGCGGTGGCACCGGTGGTCACGTGTTCCCTGGCCTCGCCGTGCTCGACCGGGTTCGCGACTACGGATACCGGACCGCCTGGATAGGCAGCAGCGTCGGGATGGAGCGGTCCATCGTCCGGGCGCACGGCGTGCCGTTCCACGGGATTCCAGCGGGCAAGCTGCGCCGCTACAGATCGATACGAAACCTGTCCGATGTGTTTCGGGTCGCCGCTGGAATCGTGCGTGCGTGCGGGATTATCCGCAGAGAGCGCCCTTCGGTGCTCTTCTCAAAGGGCGGGTTCGTGAGCGTTCCGCCGGTCGTCGCCGCGTGGCTGCACGGGGTCGCGGTCATCAGCCATGAGAGCGACGCCGATCCCGGGCTCGCGACGCGGATAAACGGCCGTTTTTCGCGACTGATGCTCGTCGCGTACGCGCCGGCGCCACTGCAGGCGTCGGCGTCCGCGCGCCGGCGGCGCAGGATCGTCGTGACCGGTAATCCGATCCGGCCCGAGATCTTTCGTGGAGACCGCGGTCGTGGCCTTCAATCGGTCGGTTTCGAGCCGGGCGATCCACGCCTGGTTCTGCTCGTGCTCGGCGGAAGCCAGGGTGCCGCGCAGCTCAACCGCGTGGTTGCCGAAATCCTCCCTCGCGTCAGCCGGGCGTGGCGCGTGATCCATCAGACCGGAACGCACGAGGTCGACGCGTCCGGCGCGGACAGTTCTACCTACGCGCACGCGCCGTTCTACAGGACCGAGGTGCCCGATCTCCTGGCAGCGGCCGATGTCGTACTCTGCCGTGCCGGCGCGTCGACGATCTGGGAAGCCGCCTGCCTGGCCAAGCCGATGCTCCTGGTTCCGTTGATCGCCGGTTCGCGCGGCGACCAGGTCCGCAACGCCGCCCGTTTCGAGGCAGCCGGCGCAGCCCGCGTCTTCACCCGTGACGCCACCCTCGGCGATGACATCGTCAGCGCGGTCAACGCGCTCGGCGATGATCCCGGGTTGCGAGCGACGATGGGTCAGGCGGCACGATCGGTCGTGCCGACCGACGCCACCGAGCGAATTGCCGCGCTCATCCGCACAGCCGTGGAGCAGCGATGACGTTCACCGGAATCGACATCGTGTTTCTGATCATCGTCGCATTGCTATCGATACGCGCGGCGATCCGTGGGTTCGTGAAGGAGCTACTGGGGACCGCCGCGCTGCTGCTCGGGATCGCGGTCGCCGTTCTGTTCAGCGGCCTGGTCGCCGGGATGATCGAACAGTACATGGGGCCGACGATCTGGAGCCAGGTGATCGCCTTTCTTGGGCTCTTCCTGGTCGTCTACGTCGTGGTCAAGATATTCGAGAGCGCGCTCAATCGACTGATCGAGCGCATTCACCTCGATCAGCTCGACCATGCGCTCGGATTCTTCCTCGGGATCGCCGAAGGCCTGTTCATCGTGTTCATGCTGCTACTGCTCATTCAGATTCAGCCGTTCTTTGAGCCGGAGACGCTGATGGCCGGGAGCTTCTTCGCGCACGTGATGATCCCGTTCCTCCCGTTTGCCGCCGAGTTTCTGCGAACGGGGAGGCTCAATGTTTGAGAACATCATCGGTCAGATCCAGGTCGTTCAGCGCCTGTCGACTGAGATTCGCGAGCGGATTCTGCCACCAGCGCTGCTCTTTCACGGGCCCGACTACTCGGGAAAGAGCTCGGTCGCGCTCGAGCTCGCGCGCGCGTTGACGTGCACCGGCAGCGATCCCGGGGTACCGTGGGGATGCCGGTGCACCAGCTGTACGCAACAGCGGCATCTGATGCAGCCGGAGACGCTCCTGATCGGTGGACGCTACTTCGTGCGCGAGATCTCGGTTGCAGCGTCGGCGCTGAAACGCGACGACCGACCTCCTCACAGGTTTCTGTTCGAGCGTGCGGTCCGTAAGCTGAGTAGACGCTATGACCCCGTTCTGTGGGAGGGAGAGGAAGCTCGAATCCGTAAGGTCGAGCCGCTGCTCGAACAACTCGACGACGCGCTTTCGCCGTATTTACCCGACGCAACGGCTCCGTCCGGCGACCGGTTCGTGAAAGGGATCGACGGCGTGCTCGGAGTCTGCGAGAAACTCGTTGGTGTCCAGGCGCTCGACGCGGTTCCGGTCGCGATGGTGCGACGGCTGTCGGCGTGGTCGCGCGTCGCCGCATCGGGTCGCGCGAAGGTCGCAGTCATCGAGAACGTCGATCGGCTCGGAGAATCGGCGCGCAATGCGCTGCTGAAGACGCTCGAAGAGCCCTCAGCGTCGGTGACGTTCGTTTTGACAACACAGCGTCGTGGTGCGGTGATCGCGACGATTCAGTCGCGCGCGCGCGCGTACGGGTTCCTGACTCGCGGACCCGAGGAGAGCGCGCAGGTCATCGGCAGAATCTTTCGTGACGATACTTCGGACGCGGCCAGCATTCGTGATTACTTTATGAGAGTGGACGGGCGCGCGCTGCGGCCGCTCGCCGAGCGATTCGTCGAGGGATGTCTTGGAGACGTCGAAATCGAGCTTGGGCTGCTATCAGAGCTCGATCAGACGATTGTGTCGCTCGGGCGTAACGAAGGGTTCCGGTACTTTGCCGAAGAACTCTCGGAACTCTTCAGGCTATTACTGAAGAGACCCGGAATCGAGCCTCGGAGGCTTGTTGAGTGGCGAGGGCTGTTGATGGAGAGCGCGCACCGCGTAGAGGCTCTGAACATGCAGCCGTCGCGCGTGCTCGAGGCGCTCTACTACGGAATGCGGCGGAGCATCGCGGATCAGCAGACCGCCTGATCGCGGAAGAGGTTCGATGAGACGGTTCGTAGAACGCGCGCTCGCGAAATTCGACAAACTCGATCCGGGTCAGGTGCGTGCGCTCCTGCGCGATACCGCCGCCGAACACGCCCGGTTGGTGGCGGTGCTCGACTCGCTCGCCGATGGATTGCTCGTCGCCGACAGCCGGCACGATCTGGTCATTCACAACAAGGCGGCCGAGCGTCTGCTGCCGTTCACAGCCCGTGATTCTGCCGATCGGCCGGTCTGGGAAAGCATCGCCGACGAAGCGGTGAGCCTCTTTGTGCACGATACGCTGCTCGCGCAGGAGACGGCCGTTGACCGCGAGTTCACGATCGACCACGACGGCAACACGCGGATACTCGCGATCTCGGTCACGCCACTCGTACGGAAGAGAGCGATCGACGGATCGATCGTCCGTGTCGAGGACGTAACCGAACGGCGCGGCCGCGAGTCGCGTCTGCGTCGGGCTGAGAGCCTCGCGAGTCTGACCACGCTCGCTGCGGGTGTCGCGCATGAGATCAAGAATCCGCTCGGGTCGATCGGGATCCATGTGCAGCTGATTCAGAAGGCGCTCGCGACGATAGAAGACGAACGGGCTGCGACGATCGGAGAGTACGTCGCCGTTGTCAATGAGGAGGTCGACCGGCTCAACAGGATCGTCGTCGATTTTCTGTTCGCGGTCCGTCCGATGGACACGAACCTGGAGGATCGCGACATCACACCGATCGTTCGCGACCTCCTCGACTTCGTGCGCTTCGAACTCGAGCAGGCCGGGATCGAGCTGATCGACGACCTTGGCGACGACCTGCCCCCGCTCAAACTCGATGAGAAGTACCTGAAACAGGCGATTCTGAACATCGTGAAAAACGCGATCGCGGCCATGCCCAACGGTGGGACGCTCCACGTGACGACCCGAAGGAAGGGAGACGAGGTCCAGCTTCGAATCACCGACACCGGGGAGGGCATGAGTGAAGAGGTGATGTCCAAGATCTTCGAGCCCTACTTCACGACCCGGGACTTCGGTTCAGGGATCGGACTGACGCTCGTGTACAAGGTGGTGAAAGAGCATATGGCCGACATCTCGGTTGTGAGCCAGGAGGGGAGGGGAAGCTCGTTTTCGCTGATGTTCCCGATACCGCAGCGCAGGACGCACCTGCTCACCGATCA
>SKVA01000207.1 GCA_007129695.1 Spirochaetaceae bacterium
AGATGCTCGAGCAGGGCGGTGACCTGCGCAAGTACTACCCGCTCTCCGAAGCCGGCTGGGCCGAGTACCGCACCTGGTGCTCAAAGCACGGTCGTCCCGACCCCGGCGACCGCCCGATCCCGGGCCCGCCGAAGAAACCGGGCGCGAAGTAGGCCTCAGCGCGCCGGCCCTGGCGGGCCGGCCGCGATTGCGCGACGGCACGGATCGCGCTACGATCGGCGCATGGCACACCTCCAGATGGACTTCTTCTCGCAGGCGCTCCAGGTCGGGTCGTCGATCGACGTGATTCTGCCGGAGACGGCCGCCGGCGCGATCGGCATCGAGTCGTGCACGACCGATGATCCGCCGGTCCTCTACCTGTTCCACGGGATGAGCGACGATCATACGATCTGGATGCGCCGCACGAGTATCGAGCGCTACGCCGCACAGTACGGTCTGGCCGTCGTGATGCCCGCCGTCGGCCGCAGCTTCTACGCCGACATGGTGAGCGGTCCCGCGTACTGGACCTACGTGAGTGAAGAGCTTCCGGCGATCGTCGAGCGGTGCTTCCGAGTCGGCATCGGCAAGGCGAAGACCCTTGTCGCGGGCCTGTCGATGGGTGGGTACGGCGCCTTGAAGTACGCGCTGACCTTTCCCGAGCGCTTCGCGGCGGTCGGCGCGTTCTCAGGATCGCTCGATCTGCGCTTCAGGTTCGATCAGGTTGCCGACGGCGGGCTCGAGGAGCGCCTCGCGCGCGACGTGCGCCTCGCATTTGGCGACCCGCCGCGGCTGAAGCCCGGCGACGACCTGGTCGAACTCGCCAAACGCGCGTCCGGTCGTCCTGATCTCCCGGCGATCTACATCGCGTGCGGCTCCGAGGACTTCCTGTTCGACCGGAACGAACGCTACCACGAGACGCTCGCCGAACTCGGGATCGACCACGACTACACCGTCGAGCCGGGCATCCACGAGTGGGGCTTCTGGGACCGCCACATCGAGCGGTTCCTCGCGTTCTGCGCGGACCGGACGCTTCTGTAGCGCCGGGCCGGCTACACGAAGTCCATCGGGTCGACGATCCGGCGTTTGCGGAGCCGGAGTGCGGTGATGAACGTGATCGCGGTCGACGTCATCGTGTCGACGACGACGGCGATGCCGGTGAGGATCGGGAGCGCCGGGAGCAGGATCAGGAAGATCCCCTCCATCCCCTGACCGTACGCGTTCGCGAGGAGCGAGATCCCGACGATCACCGTCGCGCCCGGCGCTCTACCGAGCACGAACGATATCAGGAACGACCCACCGATGATCCACAGCACCTGACCGAATCCGATCTCGAGCGCGGTGTACGATCGCAGCAGCGTGATGAAGGTTGCCGCGACGACCATCGCGCTCCCCGACTTCGCGAAGAGCGTGGTGAGCGACAGGATCGGCGCCGCGGCCTCGCGCGACACGCCAAGGTTCTCTTTCGCGACGCGCGTGACCGTGCCGAATGCGAAGTAGCTGTCGCCCGACATGAACGCGACGAACGTCGGGGCGACCATTGCGTAGAGCCAGTTGAGCGGGTTCTGCCGGTCTCCCATCAGGTAGACCAGCCCCGGTATCACGATCAGCACGAAGAACGCAGCAAGGCCGGTCACCACCCAGATGAGCGGCGCAAAGAGCTGCAAGTCAGGGACGGCCCGCAACCGCATCAGCCAGGCGGCGGAGATCGCGATCAGACCGACGCTCAGCGCCTCAAGGATCCACGCGTTGAGCCGGTAGAACACGCGGGCGAGCGAATCGATCAGATCGATGGCCGGCGATACCGACGTGCGCTCGTGGAACAGTACGAGTCCGATCAGGATCGCGAGCACCATCAGCGGCAGCAGGAAGTCACCGGTGTCGGCGAACACGGCGAACAGGTTCCTCGGAAAGACCTCCCGGAACAGCGCCGCGGCGTTCGGGATTCTCGGGACGAATGCCTCCTGGAAGATCGGCGGAATCCGTCGCGGCGCAAGAAGCAGCGTTATCAGTGTCCCGAACAGCACCGTCACAAGAGACACGCTCACGGTGGCGGCCGCGGCCAGCCCGTAGACCTTCAGCGTCGTGCGGGTCTCCCGCAGCTCGTGGATCGCGATGATCACCCCGAAGAAGAGGAGCGGCAGCGCGGCGTATCGCCCAAGGTTCACGGCGAGCCCGGCGAGCGTCTCCATGAATTCGAGCGTGTCGCCGGGCGATACCGGTAGATAGGCGCCAACAATCAGGCCGACGGCGGTGCCGACGACCATCCGAATCCAGAGTTTCATCGCGACGAGCCTACCGGATGCGCCGTCACTTGTCCATCGATCGGATCAGCGTGCTGCCGTGGCGCCGAACAGGCCGCGCGACGGGTAGGCGCTCCACTCCAGACGCGGTTTCCTCGGTCGTGGCGCGTCGAGCGCGTCGACGATGAAGCGCGCGAACCCGCTCACGTCGGGCGATGATGAGTGACAGAGCCGGATTTCGAACGGCTCGTTCTGGTAGAAGCGCCCGAGCGCTTCCGCAAACGACCTGAAGCCGCCGATGGAGAAGGCCTCAAGGGGCGACCGGATCTGCCGCTCCACGTCATGAACCGCCAGTATCAGCCGTCCCGAGCGTTGTTTCTGAAAGAGTGCGACCAACTCGCGAAGCAGGAACAGGTAGCCTTTTATCTCGGCATCGGTACGATCTTCAACGCTGACGATCGAACTGTCGTGGAACGGGATGCTCTCCTGCGTGACCGAGTACACAACGACCGCCTCGGGCAGCGACCGGAACGCATTACGCGCGTGGAGCACGACCGATCGCGCCGACAGCGCCGATCGCCGGTTCCATACCACGGTCGATGCGGTTTCGTCGTCGACGGTGAAGTGTCCGCTGCGCGCGACGATCGTCTTCCTGCCGGTGGCTACCGTAGTCTGGACGACCTCCGCGAGCAGATCGGTCGACTTGCCCGTGATCAGGCATCCCTTGTCCATTTCGCAGCATAGTATCAACGCGAGCCCGCGGGCGCAACACGCAACCGTGCGCGCGCCGCGACCCGGTCGTCCGACGTGCGCTGGACCTGGCTGTACACCGAGTCATCGCACCCGGTTGCTGCGGCCACGCCGACAACGTACGAGTCGCCCGGAAGTGTTTCGCTCAGGAAGTCCACCGCAAGGTCTGATGGCGGCTGCCACACGCCCTGATCGCTCATCGCGTCGATCATCCACTCCAGGTACGACGCGTTGTTCACGTGCCCGTACTGGTCGATGTCGCGGTGGCGCGCCCGGTACGGGCCGTCAAGCCGTGCAGGCCGGGCGGTGCGCTCATCCACGCGCTCCAACCCGAATCCGGGGTGCGCTTCGTATCGTGACGGGGTGAGCTCCAGATCGCTCACGATCGGCGCCGGACGTACCGGGCGTCCCGACCCGCCGTCCACGATCAGCCAGGCGGTCGTGGCGCGACCGATCACCGCGGGTGCGTCGTCGGTTTGCTCGACGATCTCGAACTCGCGCAACGCGAGCAGCTTGTCGGTGCCGACCGGGTACGTGCGGATCACGATCTCATCGCCCCAGCGCGGGTAGCGGTCGATCCGCAGCCGAAGCCGCGACAACACCCAGAAGTACGCGCCTTCCTCGCGCTCTGCGAACCCCTTGCCGAGCAGACTCGCGTGCTGCCACGCGACCTCCTGGAGCATCCGCACGAGCGACACCAGCCTCAACGTTGCGTCAGGCTCGACTTCGTAGCTGCGGACGCGGTAGCGCTCCTGGTAGTCGGGAGGCCCTACGCTCACGGCGACTTCTTACGCCGGCGCGTGGGCTTCTTTCTCGGGTCCTGGGGTTCGCCGTCGGCCGTGGACAGGAGGTCAAGAAGTGTATCGATCCGGTAGTTTGACTGGTTTTGCGCCGCTTCGAGCGTGTCGATGAGTTTGTGCGCGCGAACGAACTCGTGCGGCTCAGCGGCCGCGTTCTGCAGCGCGATCATCGCGGTCGCCCGAAGCCACCACCGCAGCTCGTCGAACGCTTCCTTGCGGAAGTAGACCACTCCGTCGTATTCGTTGAGGCCCAGGTAGGTCGTCGACACTTCGTCGGCGAGCAGTTCATCGAACAGACGGCGCAGCCGGTTCTCTCCAGCCGTGCTCGCGTTTGCTCCGCGCTCCCACCAGTCACCGTGCGCGATCAGCACCCGGACCAGCTGGATCCACCCGTCGTTGGATTGGCCGCTTGAGAATGCGATCGACGACCGGCGAATGAGCTCCCAATCGTCGCAGACGCCGACCGGGTAGTCGTACGCCGACACGATCGGCTGGAGCAGCAGCCATGTGACCAGCAGATCCACCCGATCGCTGCGGTCCTTCAGTCCGTTCGTGTACGCGCCGATCGCCGTCCGGAACGCCGGCTTAGCACCCCCGGTCTGCGTCAGGTTCGAGTGCGCGAGCTGTTCGGCCGCGTGGAGCAGGCCGCAGAGCTGTTTCAGTGCGGTCGCAAGATTTCGGTCCGGGTCCTGATAGTCGGCGGCGACGACCAGGAACCGTTCGTACGCCGCGCGAATCCGCTCGCACGCGTCCTCCGCGATCGTCGCTTTCCCGACGACCGCTTCGCCGATCGTGTGATACGTGGCGCTGTTCGCGAACGCCGCGTAGCAGTCGTGCAGCGGTTTGAGCGCGATATCTCGGATCGCGCGGTCCACGTTGGGCACGCCGTCTCCGGCGAGCTGGTCGGCGAGCTGTGCGTAGGATCCGGTTGCGGTGTCGCGGACCTCGTAGAAGTCGGTGAACACGTGCGTCTGGTAGCCGGCCAGGTCGACGAACAGACCGCGGTCGTGGACCTCCGCGCTTCGGCGGATGAACCAGTGTCCGCTTCGCTGATCGCGGAAGAGGGTGAAGTACTCGAACTCGCGGCGCAGACCGAACGCGGTGGCGATGTCGCGGCTCATGCGGTCGCGCCCGCCATCTCCGTTCTTCTCCACGTATTCGCACGACTGCCTGATCCAGCCCGCGGCCCGTTCGTACGCGTTGTTGAACAGGACGAGCGCCCGGTCGTCACCGGACCGGTTCGAGTACGCGAATAC
>SKVA01000413.1 GCA_007129695.1 Spirochaetaceae bacterium
CCCTACGATGTTGTCCAGACGATTCTCGTAGACCGGCACAAACCGTGCCTGCGCGGCGATCGCCCGCCGGGCGATTTCACCTATTTGCATCGCGCGCGGGCACGCGAGCGTACGGTGGATCTGGATCATCACCTCGCGCGCGATCGTGTCCTGGAAATCGAAGATGTCGTCGATGATACGCTGGTCGGTCATCGACAGTCCCGCCTCTCGGCTGCCAAGCCGGACGAGCAGGCGCAGCGATTGCCGCGTGCCGATGCCCTCCTTCGTCGATCGCAGTTGCCCCGTTACGAACAGCAGCGCCTTCACGACCGAGTTGAGAATCAGCGCGATCGGCGAAAACAGGAGGTAGAACACGACCAGGATCGGCGCGAGCCGAACCGCGATCGTGTTTGCGTGCTGCCGGAAGAACGACTTCGGGATGATCTCAGCGGCCAGCAGCCAGACGACGACCAGGACGGTACTCCCGACCCACGGTGCCCAGCTCACTCCGCTCGTGCGCAGCAGGCTGCTCAGGAGCACCGTTGCGGTGACCACCGAAACGTTTGTTCCGATCAGTGTCGTCGAAAGGAGCCGCTCGGGTCTGAGCAGCAGAAAGTCCGCTGCGCGCGCGTAGAGCACGCCACGCTCGCGAGCCGAATAGAGAGCGAACTGGTTCGCCGATATCAGCCCGGTCTCCAGCCCTGCGAAGAATGCGGCAGACCCCATGCAGATGAAGACCGCCGCGATCGTCGCCGGCACGCCGAGCATCATTCGCCCGCCGCCTTGCGCACCAGAATCCACGCGATCCGCCGCCCGGTCACGTGCTCGACGGTGAACTTCAGCCCCGACACCGTGACCGATGCGCCTTCGTGCGGCAGGTCGCCGAGCAGGTCGATGACCATGCCTCCGATGCTGCGACTCTCCTGTGGCAGCTCGACGCCAAGAACGGCCTCCGCTTCACCGATCTCCAGCTGACCCGCGAGTCGCCAGGTTGACTCGTCGACGACGTGTACCGTCTGCTCATCGCTCGCCGCGAAGTCGCCGAACAGGTACGCCATCACCGCCGGGAAGCTCACGAGTCCTTCGGTCCCGCCGTACTCGTCGACCACGATCGCCATTTCGGTGTTGAGCTCCGACATTTCGTCCAGAAGCTCGCGCAGATCCTTGCTCGTCGGCACCGCGTGGATCGTGCGCTTCAGGTCCGACAGCGGCCGGTTGGTAGTTCCGACCAGCCGATGTACTATGAGATCCGACCGGCGCATGTAGCCGATGATGTGGTCGACGTCGTCGCGGTAGAGCGCGACAAGCCGCGCCGCTGGCTGGTCCGCCCGCACCGCCTCTCTTATATAGTCGCCGATCGTCATCGCGGCGTCCACCGGTGCGCTGTCGACGCGCGGCACCATCACGTCGGCAGCCGTTTTGTCGCGGAACCGGAAGAACCGCTCCAGGAGCCGCAACTCCGACGCACCGATCGTCTTGTTCTGGTATCCCATCCTGATCGCCGACAGCACCGCCTCCCCGTGGGCTTCGTCGTCGCGCGCGCGCCCCGGGTAGCGCGACACGACCGCGTGGCGGATCAGCCCGAGTGGATACGTGAGCGGACGCAGCACGACGAAGAGGTGGCGAAGGATGCGAGCAGAAAACCCGGCAAAGCGCAGCGAGTGCCGCATCGCAAGGTTCTTTGGCGTCATCTCACCGACGACCAACAGGATCACCGTCATCGATACGATCGACAGCAGCTCCGCCGCCTGTTGGAAAATCGCCGCGCCTATCGCCTCTGATAGCGACGACGCGAAGATGTTGACGAACATGTTGCCGGTCAGGATCGTGACGAGCACTTCGTCAGGGTGCGAGAACAGTCGCTCGACGAAGGTGCCCGTCGCCCCATGCGTGCGACGTCGCAGCGAGTCCTTCTCCAGGCTGTTCAGCGAAAAAAACGCGGTCTCGGAGCCGGAGAAGAACGAAGAGAGCACAAGGAGCGCGCCCATCGCGAGCGCTTGCACCAGGAGCGCGCCGTCGATCACAGCGGCCCCGATGCGGTGAGGTGAATAGGTTGGGCCGGTTCCGGATCCTCGCCCTGATCCACGGCGCAGATCATCTTTCCGAAGACATAACAGGTCGGCCGAATCGTGTCAAACGGCTCGACCCCCGATCGACTGCCTTGTGGGAGTGTCCGGCGCGTTGTATGCTGAGAGGGATCCACGCTTGCGGGATCCATATCATCTCAAGGAGCAACCATGAACATCAGCAAAACCCTGGGTGCCAGCTACCAGGTCGCAAAAGCCAATCCGATGATCATCGCCCCGATGCTGGTCGCGAGCGTCTTCGGTGTCGTGTTCTCCTTGATCGTCGTCGGTTCCGCGGTTCCGACCATCGCGGGAATCGGAAGCGACCCGTCGACGATCACGAGCGAGCAGGCGATCGCCGGCATCGGTGCCGCGGTCGGTGGCGGGTTCCTCGTGATGATCATCAGTGGCTTTGTCGGGCTGATTGCGCACGGGATGACCGTTGCGATGGCGAACATGGCGCTCAACGGCGAAACTCCGACGCTCGCCACTGGTTGGGCCCGATTCATGACTCGACTGGTGCCCGTCATCATCGCGTCGATCCTGATGGGGCTGATCATCGGGCTCGGTACGATTCTGCTGGTGCTTCCAGGAATCGTGGCCGCGTTCCTGCTGGTCTTCACGATCGTCGCCGTTGTCGTCGATGACCTCAGCGCCGGCCAGGCGCTTTCGCGCAGCCTGACGACCGTCACGCGCAACTTCGGCGCGACCTTCGTGTTCTTCCTGGTCGTACTGGGGTTGGGAATTATCGCCGGAATCGCGAGCGCTATCGTCGGCGCAATTCCGCTTCTGGGCGCGATCCTCACGATGATCGTCTCCGCCGCATTCACCGGATTCCTGACGATCTTCACGCTTGCGACGTACCGGGAACTGTCGGCCGACGCCGACGCAGCGCCCGACGCGCACGCGTAGCGCGGGGTCAGCCGAGCGGATCCTGCCGGTAGAACCTGGCGTAGAGGCGGTAGAGATCGGGGTACTCCCGGTTCAGGAGCGTCGGGCGTTCGAAGAAGACCTCGGTCGTGACCGCGAAGAACTCGGCATCATCGGTCGCCGCGTACGCATCGATCCGGCTGCGACGTCGCCGCGCGGGTCGCGACAGATCGGCGAACGCGGCGCCGCACGTTTCGTACCACTCGGAGGGCGCAATGTCGCGCGGAAGCGACGGCCGGCCGTTCGCGCTCCCGTCGGTCAGATCGATCCGGTGCGCGGCCTCGTGGATCACGACGTTGTACCCGTCGCAGTACCCCGATGCGCGTACGTCGTCCCACGACAGGAGTACCGGTCCGTCGTCCCACGACTCGCCGACGCTCCGATCGACGTATTCGTGGACGACGCCCGCGGCATCGACGTCGGTCACGGCCCGCCGGAACTCCCCCGGCACGACGACGATCGTCTTCCACCCGCGGTACCACGATAGTCCCAGGTTGAGAACCGGAAGCACGGCCTGCGCGGCGATCAGCGTGCGCATCGAATCGGTCAGCTCGATGTCGTTCGACCTGATCTGCACGCGCCTCAGGAACTGTGCAGCGAGCCCGACCAGTCGCTCGCGCTCCTCCCCGGACAGCCGCGCAAAGAGCGGGAGCGCGATTGCGTCGGACCAGTCGTCCGGACTCCTACGGCGCACGGTTCGTCCGGACGCTACGCCCCATAGAAGCCGCGCATGTCGGCGGCGAACTCGGCCCGGCTCGAATCCCACGTGTAGAACATGTGGCCGCCGTCGTAATGCTTGACGGTGAGCATCCGCTGCTGCTCGGCGGTGAGCTTCATCAGATGCGTGATCCGTTCGGCGGCGAAGTAGGGCGTCACCAGGTCGAAGATCCCGTGGCAGATGTACACCTTCATGTGCGGGTTGAGGCTCATCCCGTAGCGTAGATCGTCGGTCGCGCCGACCTGCGAGTCCAGAGCGTGCTCGCGCGTGTCGATCTTCCATCCCTTGTTCACGGTGAGGCTGAGCAGGTTGTAGTCGCGCTCGGTTTCCAGCCCGATCGCCTTGCGTAGCTGCGTGTTGATCCCGGCGGCGAACACGCGCTCGACGTGGTGGAGCGTCGGGTCGGGGCCGCTGTAGCTGTCGCGGTCGGAGTAGGGATCGCTCACCTTGAGCGACGCGTCGTAGAGCCCCAGGTGCATACGCTGTTCGCGGAGCAGGTTCTTCACGAAGTAGTCGATGCTGACCCGGCCGTTCTTGATCTTCACGACGTCGCGATCGAGCCCGATGAAGTCCGCAGCCTGCCGCAGCACCCGCTCCTTCTTGTCTTCGCCGTAGAGATCGCCGACCGCGAGCACCGGCAGCAGCTCCTTCACCGCGAACTCGGAGGCGCGCGTCATGAAGTCGCGCAGCCCTTCGCCCGCCTTCTTCTTGCGCGACTTGCCGTGTCCCCACGCCGCACCCGCCATCGTCGGAAAGGTGTCGATCCACGGTAGCGCGTCGTAGTCCGACCCGTCGAGGAGCGTGAACTCCATCGCCGGAGATATGATCACCGCGCCGGCAAGCCCGACGCCGTAGTCCTGCTGGAGGAGCTTGGTGAGTTTCGCGGCGCGAAACCCGCCGTAGCTCTCTCCGGCGACGTAGATCGGCGAATCCCACCGATGGAACCGTGACAGGTACTTGCGAATGAACTCCCCGAGTGACTCCAGGTCGCGCTTGAGCTGCCAGTACTCGCTCGTCTCGGCCTCGTCGTCCTTGGACGATCCGGGCGCCGATCCGCCCGCCGATCCGGCGGCGCTGCCCGACCCACCGCCTGCGCCGCTCCCGCCGGAGCCGTCGTCGTCGATCATGCGGCTGAACCCGGTCCCGATCGGGTCGATGAAGACCAGGTCGGTGAACTCGAGCCACGTCGACTCGTTGTCGGTGAGCGTGTACGGCGGTGCCGGGGCCAGTCCCTGTTCGGTGAACTGAGCGCGGCGCGGGCCCATCGCGCCCAGGTGGAGGTAGACCGACGACGCGCCCGGCCCACCGTTGAACACGAAGGTGAGCGGCCG